>JANQFN010000189.1 GCA_028277825.1 Desulfarculaceae bacterium | reverse complement strand
ACTGTACACTGATAGCGTAGACGTTTTTTTCATAACACACCGATAAATGCTACCCGCATCGCCAATGCCGTCCAACCTTCGTGAAATATCCGGGCTAGTGACGTGCCGACCGGACCGGGGTCTACGCCCCGGGTCGTCCCAGGTTGCGGCGTACTGTCCCTTGGCGGCCTATTTTTTCCCAGCCGCTCCGCCCGCGCAAAAGCGCCTCCCCTTGCGGAGAGGCGCCTGAGAATTGTCAGGGTGTCTTTTTGGCTCAGCCCGCCGCCTTGAGCGCGGCCTGGGCCTCGGCCAGGCGCTGGTACACCTCGGGGAATAGGGTGTTGGCCTCGGTGTGGGGCAAAAACAAAGAGCCAGTGTAGTTGTCCATGTAGCCCGGCGCCACCGACAACTCGAAGTTGGTCATCTGGTCCACGATGCCGCTCACCTCGGCCCTGAGCGGGTTGCTCATGGCCACCAAACGGGAGCCCAGCAACGATCCGTTGCCGATGAAGGTGAAGCGCTCCAGGGGCAGCTCTGGCATTAGGCCGATGAGGATGGCCCGCTCCAGGTTTATGGACTGGCCGAAGCCGCCGGCCAGGATCACCCGCTCCAGGTCGTGAATGGTCAGCCCCACCCCCTCCAAGAGGGTCATATAAGCCGCGTACATGGCGCCCTTGGCCCGCATCAGGTTGTCCACGTCCACCTCGGTGAGGGTGATGTCGCGGTCGATGGCGGTGTTCTCCGCCCAGGCAATCACGTACTCCGGGCCGTCCTCGCCCTGGCGCAGGCGGTCGCTGGGGTGCTCCAGTTTGAACTTGCCCCGCTGGTCGATGATTCCGGCCATCAACAGGGAGGCCACCATGGCGATCAGGCCCGAGCCGCAGATGCCCTTGGGCTTGGTGCGGCCCACGGTGATGATGGCCGGCTCGGCGGAAAAGGGGTCCACCGAAAAGTTTTCGATGGCGCCCTTGGAGGCGCGCATGCCGAACTTGATGCCCCCGCCCTCAAAGGCCGGGCCGGCGCTGGCCGCGGCACAGGCCATCCAGTCCTTGTTGCCTACCACCACCTCGCCGTTGGTGCCCAGGTCGATGAACAGGGTGAGGCGCTCATCAGTGTGCATGCCCACGCCCATGATGCCGGCCACCACGTCGCCGCCCACGTAGGAGGCCACTGCCGGGAAGATCAGGGTGGAGACGTGGTCGGGCAGGGAAAGCCCGAAGTCGCTGGCCTTGACCGGCGGGTAGTAGGCCGCGCTGGGCACGTAGGGCTCCATGCGCAGGTATTTGGGCTCCACCCCCAGGAAAAGCTGGGTCATGGTGGTGTTGCCCGCCATGGTGGCCAGGCTGATCTCGGACAATTCCACCTTGGTGCGCCGGGCCAGGGCCTTGAGCACGTCGTTGACCGAGCCGGCCGCCGCCTCCTGCAGGCGCTTGAGCCCGCCGGGCTTGCCCGCGTAGACGATGCGGCTGATCACGTCTTCGCCATAGCCGATCTGGGCGTTGAAGTCGCCCTCGGTGCCCAGGATCTCGCCTGAATGCAGGTCAATGAGCTGCGCCCAGATGGTGGTGGTGCCCAGGTCGATGGCCACCGCCAGATTGCGGCCGCTGGTGTCGCCGGGCTCCACCCGAATGACGTGGTTGCGCCCCTTGGCCAAATCCACCGGCCGCATGATGGTGGTGGTCACTTGCCAGTCCACCTCACGCCAGGCCTCGGGCAGGTCGCGGATGGCCTCGAAGTCGAATACGAAGTGGCTTTCGCCGGCTTCTTTGAGTGCGGCCAAGAGCCGGGCCACGTCGTTGCGGTTGTCCTCCAGGGTGGGGGGCTCGGCGCTGACGGTGACTTTGGCCAGGGCGGGCTCGAAACGGCCCTGCTCCTTTAAGTCCTCGGCGCCGATCAAGGTGGCGGTCTGGGCCGCGCCTGCGGCCAGGGCTTTGAGGCCGGCCTTGTCCAGGGCGCTCTCCACCGGCACCCGCACAATGACGTCTTCGTTTATGGCTGACTGGCAGGCCAGGCGCACGCCGGCTGCGGTGTCCTCGGGGCTGATTTTCTCGGACAGGCCGCCGTCCACCACGCCCTGTTCCACGATGACCCGGCATTTGCCGCAGACGCCCTCGCCGCCGCAGGAGGCGTTGATGTGCACCCCGGCCTCCAAGGCCGCGTCCAAAAGCTTTTGGCCGGCCTGGGCCTCAATCTCCACCCCAAAGGGCTCGAAGCGGACTTTCATTTAGGCAGCCTTTTCCCCCAAAATCTGAAAAAACTGTTAAAGTACGTTAGAAAAGGTGGTTACCATAGGGTCCGCAAGGTGTCAACCAGGCTGGCGCGGCCCAGAGGATGTAACCAAATTGCCATTGGACAGCCAGGGGCACTTTCGTTTGAATTAGCCTGGATATGTATATCCACCGGATAAGGAGATTTGTTTTAATGCCGGTTAGCAAGAAAATTATCCTCATGGCCATCTGCGCGGCGCTTATCTGCGCGCTGGCCGTGTTACCCGCCCTAGCCGAGCCCAAGGGCAAAAAAGTGCTGATCAAGGCCGTGAAGGAAGTCGGCACCATCTTGATCCTGCAAGACGGCTCTGAATGGAGGATTGACGAACTGTCTGATCAGAGGCTGGTTTACGACTGGCTGCCGTTCCAGACCGTGATCGTAAAAAAGAACGGCGAACTGGTCAACATGCAGCGGGGCGACATCGTGGACGGCACCCTGGTAGTCAAGCCCACGGTCAAGGTTTCGGAAAAGAGCGGAGCGCCGAAACCGGTCCCGGTGGCCACCGCGGCCCCGGCCTCGCCAGCGACCATCCGGGCCGAGCGCCAGGTCACCAAGGACCTGCAAAAAGCCACCGACCGTCTGGAGCAGGTGACTCGGCAACTGGAACGGGTGGTCAATCGCCTGGAAGACCAGGAATTCAAGATCAAGGCCATGGAGTTGCGCCTGAACCAGTTGGAGCGCATGGCCGGGGTGGAAAATCCCTAAGCTTGATCCCCTGTCCAAGACAGCAAGGCGGAAAGGGGTCGGGAGAAATAGAAGCAAGGCATCCAAGGGTCGGGCGGGCCTTGGCCTAAACGTCGCGGATCATATCGTCGCCTGCCAGTATTGCAGCTTCATTATAAGCCGGCCCCTTACCTAAAAAGGCACCGCCCCACAGTGGAACGCTCCCTTAATAGAGCTTGGGCCGCTAAAGCAGGCTTAGTGGCAATCTAGCTGCCTTTCCTTGCCTACTCTTTATTTGGCCGCCGGTCCGCCAGGCCTCAGGCGGCGGCGTGTGCGGGCAGGTGCCGCCCACCCCAGCGCGTCCTATGGCCGTGATTTGGGCCCCAGTTGGGCCGCGCGGATGGCGGCCCCCCCGGCCCGGCCCTGATTACGACCAGTTTCAGGGGCACCACTGGCCCCCTAATCCAAACGGATGATCTTGACCCGCTTGCCCACCCAATTGGGCGG
>JANQFN010000121.1 GCA_028277825.1 Desulfarculaceae bacterium | reverse complement strand
GTACACTGATAGCGTAGACGTGTTTTTCATAACACACCGATAAATGCTACCCGCATCGCCAATGCCGTCCAACCTTCGTGAAATATCCGGGCTAGCCGGGGGGAGACCTTTTGGGCAAAAAGGCCCCCTCGGGCTCCCCCCCCAAAACCTTTGCTGGGTTTGGTTGCTGCCGGGCCGGCCTGCGCGCCTGGCCCTCCTGCCGGCTCACAGGCCCGGCAACTACCTTTTAGCACCATCGTGTCCGTGAAGGTGGGGCTTGTCTCTGTCTGCCCTTTTTGCTTCCTGGCTGGGAGAATAAATCAATTAATTGTCGTCACCGCGAGGAGCGGCGGCGAGAAAAGTTGTTAAGGGAAAATGGCAACCTCGTCGCAACGTGGCGATCTTCGATTTCCCTTTGTCTCCCGCGTGTTTTTCGTAAGACTTCCTATTCCGGTCAACGGTAAAAGTAAGTTTTTGTAGGGGCGGGGTTTATCCCCGCCCGCCAAGGCACCGCAAGAAAAGACGAGCAGGCGATAAACCCCGCCCCTACAAAGAAATAATCAAAAAAAGCCCAAAAGAAAATAGAGCCGGCCTTGAAGCTTGCGCCAGCCCGTTATAGGCTAGGGCACTAGCGGAGAGAGCAAAATGGCCTTTTCACCCATCGGCATATACCGGGCCTTCCGCCCGTCCTGGCAGTCCTTCGGGGTCTACTACTTCGGGATCTTCATCTTCCTGGCCGGGCCCCAGATAAACCCCGACACCTTCATCAGCCCGGCCCTGGGCCAGCTTCTGGCCACCGTCCTGATCGGCTTCGTCCTGGTCACCCGCTTCACCCGGGTCTACCGGGTGAGCGATGAGCAAGTGGAGGTGGAAAAGACCTTCCCCTCCCACTACAAGGAAGCGGTTGAAATAAATGAGATTAGGCGCATCGACCTGCGCAGGGGCCTGAGCCAGCGCTTTTTGGGCGTGGCCCACATCTACATCTACCTGGAGGGCAAAGAGGCGCCCAGCCTCAAGCTTTTCGGAGTGCCCAAGCCGGACAAACTCAAGCAGATACTCCTGGACCGGGGGGCCAGCGATGAGCGGGTCTACGGGGCCTTCCGCAGCTGATTGGCAGCCCGCCCGGGTGCGCTTCATGGCCTCGGGCCGGGCGGAGCAGACGCCGGTGGCGTTGGAGGTGGCGGGCCGCTGGCTTCAGGTGACGCTGCTGGCCGAGGAACTGGTAACCGGTCCCGGGCCCGAGCCCACCCCCACCCGCCGCTATCGCCTGGAGGCAGGCGACGGACGGGTTTTCCTGTTGAGGCCTCACGGGGACGGCGGCTGGCGCTGGCGCCTTTTAAGGCCCGCCGGGAGGGTTTGACAGCCACGCCGCCAGCGTGCTACCTATGAAATTGGCTCCCCCGGTTGGGGCTCAAAGCCGGCGGGGCCGGTTTATACACAAAAAAACAACTTCAGGGCCTTGGCCCCAAGTCTTAAGGAGGATTTGCCATGATGGCTTTGGTGGGAGGACTCATTGCTTTGCTTCTGGGAATCATCGGCCTGTTCGGCTGGTGGGATGAGTTCCTTTGGCTGCTCAAGGGCGTGATCCCGCCGATCCTGATCCTGGGCGGTATCCTGGCCACTTATCTGGGCGCCGAGGAGATGAAGGACAAACGCCGCGCCGAGAGCGAGGCGGCCATGGAGCCTTTTGCGCCGGCGGCCGAGGACGCCGACCGCTATAAGCAGGAAGTGGCCGAACTCAAGGCCAAGCTGGCCGCCATGGAGACCGAGGAAAAGGCCGAGGAGCCGGCCGAGGATAAATAGTCCCGGCTCTACAATTTGGCTTAAACAGAAGAGGCCGCGCCTTTGGGGGGCGGCCTCTTTTTATTGCCGCCCCTTGAATTCCCAGACGCCGTCTTTGGCCAAGGCCTTCTTCACCCCAGGCCCCCGTAGCCAGGCCTTGGCCTCGGGGTCGTTCTTCAAATAGGCGTCCAAAAAGGCGCTGGTGCTCATCTTGATGAGTTGCTGGAAACGGGGGTCGCGCTGGGGCCGGTCCGGCCCGGCCGGGTGGCCCAGGAAGCTCCGGTGGTCGGCGCCGTCGAAAAACATCAGATATTGATCGGCCAGGCGGATCCGGTCGTAGGGGATGCGGCGTTCATCCGCTGCGGTGACCCCCAGGCGGGTCTCGTCCCGGCTGCCGCTCATGTGCAGGCCGGGCAGGGCGATGTTGGCGTAAGAGCGCCCGTGGCCGCCCTCCTGCCGGAGCACCGGCGGGCTCAGGGCGATGAAGGCCCGGGGCCGGGGGTCGGCCAGGCTCAGGGTTCCCCGGGGGCCGCTGAGCACCTGGCCGGCGATGAGCAGGCTGGTCAGGGCCCCGAAGGAGTGCCCCGCCACCGCCAGGCGGCCCAGGTCCAGCCGGCCTGACAGCGGGCCGCCCCGGTTCAACTCCTGCAGGCGGTCGATGACGAAGCTCACATCCTGGGGGCGGTTGAGCAGATTCTGGGGTTCCCGCGCCGCCCGCCACATATTCCACCAGCCCACCGGTTTGGGCACGTCCTGCCACAGGGAGGAATCGCTGCCCAGGTGCTGGGGGTGCACCACCAGGTAGCCGTGGCTGGCCCAGTGCTTGGCCAAATAGCCGAAGCCGTCGCGGCTGCCGCCCAGGCCGTGGGAGAACACCACCACCGGCCAGGGACCGGGGGCACCTTGGGGGATATACATCTTCACCGGCACCGGGCGCTGGCGGGCCGGGTCGCTCCAGTCAAAGTATTTTTGGCTGACTTGGTAGGGCCCGGGCGCCGGCGGGTCGGCCGGGGCCGTGGCCCGGGCCGGGGCGGCCAGGCAGAGCACAAAGGCCAGGGCCAGGACGATTATGGAGCGCCTTGGAGCCATGGCTCCATTTTAACTTTTCGCCGGCCTCAAAGGTCAAATCCGAACACATCGCTGGCCGTGCGATAGAGGATGTTTTCGGTGGCCTCCCGTCCCAGGTCCAGCTTGAGGATGTGCGCCGCCTCCTGCTCGGCCGGGTAGGGGATGTTGGGGAAGTCCGAGCCGTACATGATCTTGGCGGAGTTGGCGATTAGCCGCTCGCGCTCCACATGGAAGCGCTTGCCGGCGGCCATCCCCTGGGCGCCGCCCGCCTGAGACCCAGGCCCCAGGCCGTCTATGTTGAAATAGCCGCTGAGCACCATGGTGGTGTCCAGGCGCAGGTTGGGAAACTCAGCCAGCATGTCCATGAACTCGGAGGTATTGGCGATGCCCAGGTGGGGCACGATCAGCTTAAGCTCAGGATAGCGCTCCAGCACCCGCCGCACCGGGCCCGGCCCGGAAATGGCCTGCACGTCGTGGCCGTAGGCCGGCGAGGCCGGTGCGTTACCCGCGTGCACGTTCACCCAGGACCCGGTGGCCACACAGGCCTCGTAGGCCGGCATCAGCTTGGGGTCGTCCATGGGCCGGGCCAGGACGTGTACGTGCAGCTTGATGCCGCTGAGGCCCTGCTCCTCCACGGCCCGGCGCACCAGGCCGGGCAGGT
>JANQFN010000115.1 GCA_028277825.1 Desulfarculaceae bacterium | reverse complement strand
AAGGGTCTGTTCGCGCTCGTCGTGGCCGCCGCCCAGGCCGGCGCCGCGGTGGCGGCCCACCGCGTCGATCTCGTCGATGAAGATGATGCAGGGCGCGTTTTTCTTGCCCTGCATGAACAAATCGCGCACCCGGGAGGCGCCCACGCCCACGAACATCTCCACGAAGTCCGAACCGGAGATGGAGAAGAAGGGTACGCCGGCCTCGCCGGCGATGGCCCGGGCCATCAGGGTCTTGCCGGTGCCCGGGCTGCCCACCAGGAGCACGCCTTTGGGGATGCGTCCGCCCAGGCGGGTGAACTTCTTGGGATCTCTGAGGAACTCGATGATCTCGGTGAGTTCCTCCTTGGCCTCCTCCACCCCGGCCACGTCCTCAAAGGTGACCCGCTTGCCCTCGGGCTCGGTCTGCAGGCGCGCCTTGCTCTTGCCGAAGCTCATGGCCTTGCCGCCGCCCATCTGCATCTGGCGCATGAAAAAGATCCAGATGCCGATCAAGAGCAGCATGGGGAACCAGGAGACCAGCATGGTCATGTACCAGGGAGAGTCCTCCTCGGGCTTGACCGTGATCTTCACGTCCTTGCCCCTGAGGTCTCCGATCAGCTTGGGGTCGTCCGGGGCGTAGGTGCGGAAGCGCCGGCCCTCGGGTGACCAGCCGATGATGTTTTTGCCCTGTATCTCCACGCTGGAGACCTGGCCCTTATCCACCGCGGTGAGGAAGTCGGAATATGACAGGCGGTCGGCGGGTTGCTCGGGCCGGTTGAAGAAATTGAACAACAGCACCATCATCAGGCTGATCACCAGCCACAGTGCCATGTTTTTATATAGAGGATTCAATTATATAGCTCCATATAGGCTAATGCCGCAATGTAGTATCGGAACTGTCGATAGCCCCTAATCTTGTTAACCATTCTCGCGCTTCTAGTATATGGTCCCTAAGGGGGGGTGTCAACGAAGGACAGGCGTAAATATGCGCCTTCATGGCCTTTTAGCCGTGCGCGCTCAGCCACGGCCCAAGGCGCCACCCACCAGGGCCCCGCCCGGTCGGCCACCACCAGGGTCCGCACCCGCCACCACCGCGGCACCTTGCGGTCTATGAAAAAACGGCTCAATTTTTTGGAGCCCGGCGCTCCTAAGGGGTGGAAGCGCTCGCCGGGTCGCGGCGTCCTGAGCTCCAAAGGCCAGGCAACCTGGCCGGCCGGCAGCCAGGCAACGGGCCCCTGGGCCTGTTTGTCCCCAGCGGCGTCACACAGCTCTACTTTCAGGCACTTACCCAGATGGGGCAAGAGCACGCTGCAAGGGCCCTGCAAGGTCAAGCGCGGCTGGGGCGGCGGGGCGGCCAGGTCCAGGCGCAGAGCGCCATGCTCCCGCCAGGCCATCAGGCCGGCGGGCAGGCTGAGGCCGCGCCCCGGGGGGCCGGCCAAAAGTGCAAGGATCTGCTCCACATGCGGGGCCAAAAGATGCTGGCCTTGGCCGGTGATGACCTTTGCCGCGTGGCGCAGCAAGCGGCGTTGCCTGGCTGGGGGCAGAGCGGCCAGGGCCTTGGATTCAAAGACAAAGCTGCTGCCCTCTCGCCGGCTGAGGGAGGCGGCCGTCTGCTCGCACCACTGTTCCCAGAGGTCTTCCTCGTCCTGGGCCAGGGCGGCCAGGCGGGCCAGGGCCTCCACCGCCTTGGGATTGATAAGTTCTTCGGCCAGCGGCAAGAGCTTGTGCCGCACCCGGTTGCGCAGGGGGCCCAACTCGGCGTTGGTGGGGTCCTCGCGCCAGGCCTGGCCCAGGTCCCCCAGCCAGTGTCGCAGGTCCCCGCGCCGCAGATGCAGCAGGGGCCGCCACCAGGGCTCTTGCCAGGGCCGCATGGCCGCCAGCCCGCTGGGCCCGGTGCCGCTCAGGAGCCGGGCCAGCACGGTCTCGGCCTGATCGTCCGCGGTGTGGCCCAGAGTGACGGCCCGGGCCCCGGTTGCCTGGACCACTTCCCTAAGCGCCCGGCGCCGGGCCAGGCGGGCGGCCTCTTCCCGGGAGCGGCCCGGTTGGTTCACCATTACTTTTTTGAGGTGAAAAGTGAGCCCCAGTCCGGCGGCCAAGGTCTCTACAAAGGCGGCGTCTTCACCGGAGTCCGGGCGCAGGCCGTGGTCCACGTGCACCACCTGCACCTGCCAGTCCCGCTCAGGCGCGGCCTCGGCCAAGAGCCGCAAAAGGGCCACCGAGTCGGCCCCTCCGCTGACCGCGGCCAGGATCACGCCCGCCCCGGGCAGGGGACCGCCCAGGGCCGGACCAACCTCTCTCCCGGTCTTGACGTTGGCCGGGGCCGGAGATAAGCTCGATGTATAGACACTCTTTTCAGGATCGTCACTCATGGATCAACCCAGCATCGTTTCAGTCAATATTAGTTCTACCAAAGGCGTGGTGAAAAATCCCGTCTCCGAGGGCCGTTTGGAGCCGGACGTGGGTCTGGTGGGTGACGCCCATTCGGGCACCTGGCACCGGCAGCTGTCCCTTTTGGCCCTGGAGTCCATACAGACCATGCGGGACAAGGGCCTGGAGGTCAACCCCGGGGATTTCGCCGAAAACATCACCGTGCAGGGCATATCTTTACACACTCTGCCCATCGGCACCCGGCTCACCCTGGGCACCGTGGAGGTGGAGGTGACCCAGATCGGCAAGGAATGCCACCACGGTTGCGCCATCCGCCAGCAAACCGGTGACTGCGTCATGCCCCGGGAGGGCATCTTCGTGCGGGTCTTGAACCCCGGCCAGATCAGCGCCGGCGACCCGGTGAGCTTGTTGGGGGAGGAGTCTTAAGGAGGGCGAGTTGAGCAAGCTGCAGCGCATGGGGGGGCAGGATTGCACCTACTACATAAAAAAGCGCTGCACCCGCACCAAGAGCCCGGAAGAGACCGAGGCGGTCCGTTGCAACCTCCTGGAGGCCCGCCGCCAGGTGGGCGCCCGCACCCTGGACCGTTTGGACCGCCTCAAGCGCTTGGCCGATCCGGAGGACCGCGAAGTGGCCCGCCGCCACGTCATCCAGAAAAACCTGGACCAGATAACCAGGCTCAACTGCGACATCTACGTGCCCCAGACTGGACGGGGGCCCCTGTGCGTGCACCAGCACTTGATTTACTGCCTGCTGTTGATGCCCCCCTGCGAGGGCCGCTGCGATCATTTCCTGCTGCGCCGCGAACACCGGGCCAACAAAGGCAGTTGCTCGTGAACAACGCCGACAACCGCCCTCCCGGGAAGGCCCAAAGCCCGCGCAACCCCTTTCCCACCGTGGACGTGATCATTGAACTGGGCAGCGGCCCCGGGCGGCCCATCGTTCTGATCCAGCGCCAAAACCCGCCCCTGGGCTGGGCCCTGCCCGGCGGCTTCGTGGACTACGGCGAGAGCCTGGAACAGGCGGCAATGCGCGAGGCGGGCGAGGAGACCGGCTTGGCGGTGGAACTGATCGCCCTGCTGGGGGCCTACTCCGATGCGGAGCGCGACCCCCGGCAGCACAACCTCTCGGCGGTGTTCGTGGCCCGGGCCCGGGGCCGGGCCCGGGCCGGCTCCGGCGCCGCCGGCGCCGGGGTGTTCGATCCCTATGATCCACCGAGGCCGCTTTGTTTTGACCATGACCTCATCCTGGAGCATTACCGGGCCTGGCGGGAGCTGCGCCGCCCGGGGGCGCCCATTCAAAGCTGGAGACGAACATGAGCGACAGGGAACTGACCCCTGAAGAGCAAGAGGCCCTTTTGAAGTTGGCTCGCCAGACCATCGCGGACCTGGTGGCCTCGGGTCAGGCCACGGAGCCCCCGGCCGGCCTGCCCGGGCTGGAGATGGAGCGCGGTGCCTTTGTGACCATCCACCGCCAGGGACAGCTCCGGGGCTGCATCGGCAACTTCACGGCCAATGGTTCCCTGGTCAACACGGTGTGCGACATGGCCGAGGCCGCCGCCACTCAAGACCCCCGCTTTCCGCCCCTGAGCGCCGCCGAGCTGGATGAGGTGGACCTGGAGATCAGCGTGCTCTCGCCTTTAAGGGAAGTGGAAGACGTCTCCGAGATCCAGGTGGGCAAGCACGGCATCTACATCATCAGTCCCAGGGGGAGGGGGGTACTCCTGCCCCAGGTGGCCAGGGAATACGGTTGGGACCGGGAGACCTTTTTGAACCAGACCTGCCTCAAGGCCGGGCTCTCGCCGGAGTGCTGGCACGACCCCAACACCCAGGTGCTGATCTTTTCGGCCCAGATCTTCGGGGAGAAGCACGAAGGGGCGTAGAGTACCCAGTGTAGCACAGTCGTTCGTTGAGGCCGATTGTCTCAAGGTTTTTTCCTTGTAGGAGCGGGGTATATCGCCAGCCCGCTCTTTATCTTGTAGAGGTTTAGTGGTCATTGTGAGCCGGGCCGGCAAGAGGGCAGGGAACACAAAGTCGGCTCCCCGGCCCGGCGTGGCAAACTTCCGCTTCCCTCGGCATTAGCTGGGTAAAGACATCTTATTCTGTCCGAAGGCGAGACAATGGGAAACGGAGGATCGCCACGTCGCGGCGGGGTATTTTTCCCTTTGGCCAACTCTCTCCGCCGCCGCTCCTCGCGATGACCACTATGGCTGAAGTGGCTGGGGAGGATGTACGGTCAAAGGCTGCAGCGGCCATCTGCGTGCCTCCACGCCCAGTAAGAGTCCGATAAAGGGAAGACAGTTTTGGCAAAAGCATGATGTCATTGCGAGGAACTGTTCAGCGGGTTACCGTCAACGGCGTGGGAAAGGCGGGGGTGGAGTCTGTCCCCGCCCATCTTTATTCTACGGTGACAAACAGCGGGCAGGCGATAAACCTCGCCTCTACAAGAATCATGGCTTGCGGACGTTGGCAAGGCAGCATCGCCCGGCATGGATGCCGTGGCTAGTTCCCCAACACCCCGTTCAACCAGTCATAGGTCACCTGCCCCAGGCGCTGGATGTTGCCCACCTGGCAGTGGGAGTCCGCGCCCCACTCCGCGCTGAACTCATGGCTGCTCACCAGTCCGCCCACGCCTTGGGCAAAGGCCCGCCACTGGCGCTTGGGCTCCTCCCCCTCGCCTGAGCCCACCAAGGCCAGGCTGGGGCACTGGATGGCCGCCAGCATCTCGGGATCTACGTCAAAGGTCTTGATGAAGTCGAACAGGCAGTGAAAGGAGTCCGCCCCGGGCCCACCGAAGCGCTGGAAAAGCTGCAAGGTGTTGGCCTTGAGCGCTGGAGGGATATCCTCCGGACCCAGGCCCATGATGTCCTCTCGGCTGAAGTCCGGACCGTCCAGCATGCCGGGCGAGAAGGCGGTGAGGTAGTCGTACAGGCTCAAAATCGGGCTGTTGAGGATCAGGGCCTTGAGGCGCGGTTCCAAGGCCGCCGCCCGCAGGGCGAAGTTGCCTCCCATGCTGATGCCCATCAGGGCCAGTCGTTCGGGGTCCACCTGGGGCAGGCTGGCCGCGTGATCCAATACCGTAGCCACGATGCTCTGCCAGTCAAGGCGAAAGGGCATATCCGGGTGCAAGCGCAGCATGCCGGTCTGGCCCGGCCCCTCGAAGATCAAGACATTGATGCCCCGCTTGAGCGCCTCCACCCCGAACTGCAAGTAGAGCTCTTCGCCGGAGGAATCGAACCCGCCGCAGATTACCAGGGTCTTGCCCGGGCCCTCCGCACCCGGCGCTAGCGCGAAATAGCCGGGCAGGGGGGTGGATTCGAAGGGGATCGACAACACCTGCACCGGCGGGTCGTGCAAGGGGCAGGCCGCCTGAAAGGCGTCGCGGCTGGCCAGGCCCAACTCCCGGTGCTGGGGCGATGTAATGGGGGCGAAATACTCGGCCCCGCGGAAGTACATGCTGGCCCGCAGATACAGATCGCGGGCCGACACCCGTTGCCCGGCCTCTTGGCAGCTTTCCGCCTCGGTCAGGCAACGCCGGGCCATGGCGGTCCACTCACGCACCCAGCTTTCAATGCTGTCATCGCTCATGGCCGCCCGCGCCGCCAGGCACTCGCCGATGGCCCCACCGCCGGCGGGGATCACCCCCAGAGCGCGCAAATACTGAAACTCCATCTCCGGGTCGTCAAAGCCTTTGACCCGAATCTGCATGCGAGAGATGCCGGTGTTCATGGACAGGCCCCTTTCAAAAACGGCCCCTGAAAAAAAGGCGGCTGACCTGATTCTTCAAGAAGACGAATGAAGATCCGGGCCCCCAGAGGCGAATGAATGCACGCCTCAGCTAATTAAGCGGATCATAAGTTATAATGATAGCCCATCGGGCTGACATCAAAAAGCTATGGTCTTTTACGGTCCGGAAAAGCGGCAGGTACAGCTTGAAGGCAGCGAGGCAAATAATCGGGTTGGCGGGATGGCTGGCAATGTCCTTTGCCGCCGGGTGGATCGGCTCCCGGTATATTCCCGGCCAGTGGTATGCCGCCTTGGCCAAACCCGCCTGGACCCCGCCCGATGCCGTCTTTGGACCCGTATGGTCGCTGCTCTACCTGCTCATGGGTATTGCCGCCTGGCTGGTCTGGCGCCGGGCGGGTTTCAAAAGGGCCGGTGGCGCGTTGGCGCTGTTTATTGGGCAACTGGGACTGAACGCCCTCTGGTCTTACCTTTTCTTCGGGGCCCACCTTATCGGTGTCGCTTTGTTGGAACTGGCTGTTTTGGGGGGTGCCGTTCTTCTGGTCACGATCAGGTTTTGGCGCAGAGAAAGACCGGCCGGCTTATTGATGCTGCCCTATCTGCTTTGGGTGGGGTTCGCTTTTTATTTGAATTTCGCTTTCTGGTGGTTGAACCGGGTTTAGGCGGGAATCCTTTTGCTTCTCTAGCCCGGATATTTTACGAAGGCCGGTCGTCCGGCTGCGCCAGCCAAGCGCTGGCGGTGTTGCCGGCTGCGCTCCAAGCTCGACGTAGCTTTGGCTACGCCTTCGCCTGTCGCTTGCCAGACGCCTTGCCAGCGCTTGGCTGGCTGTGCCGGGCTTGGGTACAAACTGTACACTGATAGCGTAGACGTATTTTTCATAACACACCGATAAATGCTACCCGCATCGCCAACGCCGTCCAACCTTCGCGAAATATCCGGGCTAAAGAGTTGGATAGGTGAGATTAATGACGCGGCGGGGCCAGGGCGCTCCGTCGCTTTTTGTGTTGCTGGGCTCGAACCGGGCAAGACATGTCCCGTGCCGCACAGCGGAAGGGCCGATGATCAAGGCGGCGGGCCTTGCCGGATCTCACTCTCTGTAAATGGCCGTTGAGACCCTGAAACAGCCGGTTAGGAGGCCAGACCGGTTCCATATCCTGAAATGTTTTTCTCCGTCGCAGGCTGCTGCGGAGACTTTTCCCGCGCTACCCTTGAGATTGGCGCACAGTGGGTCCGGCGGCGGTTTGCCAACGAAATGCAACAATTGCCTTGTCCAACCAGCCTCTGGTGCGTTACAAATTAGTTCGTTTAAAATAATGTGTCCGCTTTGTGAGCACGGCCCACGTAGGCCGCTATGTCTTGACTCCACAACGGAATTGCCATGCATGCACTAAAGCGTCTTGCCAACGGCATAGATAAGATAAACGAGTACGTGGGCCGCTTCGTCTCCTGGATCACCACCCTGTTGGTGGTGGTGGTCTTTGCCGACGTGGTGATGCGCTACTTGTTCAATATGAGCTTCGTTTTCACCCAGGAGCTGGAGTGGCACCTGTTCGGCTTCATATTCCTCATGGGGGCCGGCTACACCTTGCTTCACAACGGTCACGTGCGGGTGGATATCATCTACCAGCGTCTGGGGCCCAAGGCCCAGGCCTGGATCAACCTGTTCGGCACCATATTTTTCCTGTTCCCTGGCTGCTTCCTCATCGTGGTTACCTCCCTGGGCTTCGTGGAAAGCTCCTTCGCGGTGCTGGAGGGCTCCCCGGACCCCGGCGGCATCCCCTTGCGCTTCATCCTCAAAAGCTGCATCCCGGCCGGCTTCATCCTGGTCTGGCTGCAGGGCGTGAGCCTGCTGATCAACAGCATTTTGATAATCGGCGGCCACCTTGAGCCGGAAGAGGAGGCCGCCTGATGTTCGAGGAATACATCGCCGGCTGGATGTTTCTGGCCCTGACCTGCTGGCTCATGTTCGGCTTCCCGGTGACCTTCACCCTGATGGGTACCGCCCTGTGCTTCGGGCTGATCGGCTCGGGCTGGGACTTTTTCAACCTCTTGCCCCTGCGCATCTGGGGCGTGATCAAAAACGTGGTGCTGATCGCGGTGCCCTTGTTCATCTTCATGGGGGTGACCCTGGAGAGATCGGGGCTGGCCGAAGAGTTGCTTGACACCATGGGCAAGCTGTTCGGCCGCATGCGCGGCGGCCTAGCCATCAGCGTGGTGGTGGTGGGCGCGCTCTTGGGCGCCTCCACCGGCATCGTGGGCGCCACCGTGGTCACCATGGGCCTGTTGGCCGTGCCCACCATGCTGCGGCGCAACTACCAAAAGGAGCTGGCCACCGGCACCGTGGCCGCTTCGGGCACCCTGGGCCAGATCATCCCGCCCTCCATCGTGCTGGTCTTGTTGGGCACCATCGTGCAGGTACCGGTGGGCGACCTCTTTGTGGCCGCGGTCTTCCCCGGCCTGATCCTGGTGGGACTCTACACAATCTACATTATCGTGGTCACCAGCATCAAAAAGGGCATCGCCCCACCCATCCCCCCGGGCGAGATGGACGAGATGACCGAGCGCAGCCTGACCCACAGCGTGATATTGGCCATCATCCTGCCCTTTATCTGGATCGCCGGCTCCATCTCCATCGCCTATCTGGAGTTTTTGCACCTGTGGGTCAAACTGGGCATCGTGGCGGCGGCCGCCCTGGTGGTTTTGGGCCTCAACTACAAATATAATTGGCGTTTCTTCCTCTGGATCGGCCGGGCCTTGTTTCCGCCTCTTTTCCTGATGATCGCGGTTTTGGGCTCCATCTTCGGAGGCGTGGCCTCGCCCACCGAGGCGGCGGCCGTCGGCTCGGTGGGGGCGGTGCTCCTGGCGGTGTGGAACCGCAAGTTCAGCCTGGGCGTGCTCAGGGAGGTGATGCAGACCACCACCAAGCTCACTTGCATGGTGTTCATCATCCTGGTGGGCGCCGCCGCCTTCGGCCTGGCCTTCCGGGAGCTGGACGGAGACGAGTTGGTCCGGGGCTTCCTGTTCGCAGTGTCCGAGGATTACTCCAAGTGGGTTGTGCTGCTCATCGTCATGGGGGTCATCTTCCTGGTGGGCTTCGTGCTGGACTTCATCGAGATCACCTTCATCCACGTGCCGGTCTTGGTGCCGATCCTCATCGAGGACTTCGGCTTCAACGCCCTGTGGATCTGCGTGCTCTTGGCGGTGAACCTGCAGACCTCTTTCATGACGCCGCCGTTTGGCTTCTCCCTGTTCTATCTAAAGGGGGTGACGCCGCCGGAGGTGAAAACCGGACACCTATACCGGGGCATTATTCCCTTTGTGGCTCTGCAGTTGGTGGGCCTGTTCATCGTGGCCTATTACCAGGAGATCGCCACTTGGCTGCCCAAGATGGTCTACGGCGATTAAGGACCTAAGAGCACTACAAAAAATCGGGGCTTGTGCTTGGACCCGGTTATGGTTTAGACAATTAGATATGGTTTTCAAGTGCAGATGACACTGGCGGCTGGTTCCACGTTACGGACCGCCGCCGGCAGACTGCATTACAGACAGAGGCAAGAGTTGTGGGGCCGGGCGATTGTTTTTGGAGAGGGCCGGACCCAGGAGTTTGCATCAACACTCGAGGGAGGTACGGATGAAAAGACGTGATTTCCTAAAGAAGGCCGGCGTAGGCGCGGCCGCGGCGGCTGCGGCCACCACGGTAAACGCACCGTTTGTCCACGCCAAAAAGAAAATCAAGTGGAAGATGGTCACCACCTG
The DNA here is from genome assembly GCA_028277825.1 of Desulfarculaceae bacterium. Taxonomy (GTDB): domain Bacteria; phylum Desulfobacterota; class Desulfarculia; order Desulfarculales; family Desulfarculaceae; genus Desulfoferula. Next base: position 7,486 of record JANQFN010000115.1, on the reverse strand, counting down.
GCCGCCCAAGCTGCCTTACCTGCAGACCGGCGCCGTGCGCCTGGCCAAGCGGGTGGAGGAGATGTCCGGGGGTCAGTTCAAGATCCGGGTATATGCTGGTGGCGAGTTGGTGCCTCCCTTTGGCTCCTTCGAGGCGGTGAGCAAGGGGACCGTGCAGGCCGGTTCAGGCGCCGCCTATTACTGGGCGGGCAAGGCCCCGGCTTCCCAGTGGTTCGCCGCAGTGCCCTTCGGCCTCAACGCCGTGGGCATGGCCGCCTGGTTCTGGGGCGGCGACGGCCTCAAGCTGTGGGAAGAGGTGTATGCGCCTTTCAACCTGGTGCCCCGCCCCGCGGGCAACACCGGCGTGCAGATGGGCGGCTGGTTCAACAAGAAGATCAACTCCATCGACGACTTCAAGGGCCTCAAGATGAGGATCCCCGGCCTGGGCGGCAAGGTTTTGGCCAAGGCCGGCGGCACCGTGGTCTTGACCCCCGGCGGCGAGATCTTCACCAACTTGGAGCGCGGCGTCATCGACGCCACCGAGTGGGTGGGCCCGCTGCACGACTACATCATGGGCTTCTACAAAGTGGCCAAGTACTACTACTACCCCGGCTGGCATGAGCCGGGAACCGTGTTGGAGAACTTCTTCAACAAAAAGGCCTACGACGCGTTGCCCAAGGAGTTCCAGTTGATGCTGGACGTGGCCACCGCCGAGACCTATAACTGGATGCTGTCCGGCTTCAACGCCGACAACGGCGCGGCCCTGGAGAAGCTGATCTCCAAGCACAAGGTGAACCTGGTGCGCTTCCCGGCCAAGGTGCTGGACCAGCTTCGGGTCTTGGCGGGCGAGACTTTGGACGAGATCGCGGCCCAGGACAAGATGGCCGCCAAGGTCCACACCAACTTCAAGAAATTCCAGAAGCAGGTGGGCATCTGGGGTCAGGTCTCCGAGAAGGCCTACTACGACGTCATCGCCAAGAAGTACAGCCTCAAAGGCTGATACGCTTCAACCACACACCACAAAGCCAAAGCCGCGGGCCACATGGCCCGCGGCTTTTTTGCGGGAATGTTTTGCCTCAGCGCAAGCCTCGGGCCATGCCCATGGGCCTCCCCTGCCTCCCAGGGGAGCAGCTTGATTCCCTGGTTGCTGTCTGCGAGGGACAGCCCGGGGAAGTTTTGTCGGAGCTGGGGCAAAAAGGCGTTTTAAAAAGACACCCCGGTGCGGAAATAGGGCCGGGCTCCGGCCAGGGCGGCTACCTGCTTGGGTGTGGGCTAATAGGCATAGGGTTCACCCGAGCGGAATTCAAACATAAAGGGCACCGCCGGCGGGGCGATGGCCTGCAGGTTGTCGGCCACCAAGAAGTATTTCTGGTTGATGGCCGTGAACATGATGCCCGTCTGCCCCAGGTTTTGGCGGCTGAATTTCTGGCCACCCAGGGGCTGCGGCCGGCCATAGACCATTACCCAGCTGCCGGGCCGGGGCGGCTGGTGTCCCGGGTAGGAGACCAGAAAGCCCACCGACACTGCGTCGGCCAGGCAGCAGGTCATGCTGGTGCGCAACAGGGCGAACAGGCCCAACTGGGCCAGGGCGGGGTTAGTTGATACCTGGCCCCGCAGGACATAAGGCTGTTCCAGGCGGGCGGGGACGCCCTGCTCGGCCATTATGTACAGCTCGCCGATGTTGATCTTGATGTACTCTCGGCCATCCCAGGTCAGGCGGGGGGGGGCCGGGGTGCTGGCGCGGGACTCTCCGATCAGGCGTCCGGGGGGATCGTCCTGCTGGGCCATCAAGTGGACCAGGCCCAGGCCCATGGCCAGCACCAAGACCAGCATGACGATGCGTCCCGTCCCGGCCGGCCGCTGGGCCTCAGTGGCCCGAGCCAAACCGCACAGGGCCAGCACTCCGCCGCCGGTGGCCGTAAGCCAGGAGAACTTGGGATTGAGGAGCATCCAGTATTCCTGGCTGAAGGCAAAGGTCAACATGAACAGGCCAAAGCCGGTCAAAAGTAGGCCTTCCAGGACGGCGGCGGTTTTGACGAGGCTCAACCGCATAGCCACCCCCAGGCCAGGGAAAGGCCCAACACCGCCAGGCTGGGCAGGGCCACAAGCAGGGTCACCATCCGAGGCTTGAACACGGCGCTGAACATGGCCAGTAGCTTCAGGTCCACCATGGGCCCGATGGCCAGAAAGCTCAGCTGGGCCGCGGCCGGGAAACCCACGAAGGAGGCGGCCACGAAAGCGTCGGCCTCCGAACAGATGGAGAGCAGTACGGCCAGGCCCATCATGGCCACCACGGACAAAAAGAGGTTTTCCTGAAACGGCAGGAGCAGCGAAGGGGACAGGAAGGTCTTGATGGCCGCCGCGGCTAGGCAGCCCAGGAGGAGGTACTTGCCCATCTGGAGGAACTCGGCAGCCGAGGCCGCCAACACCCGCCAGAGGCCCGGCCACTGGCCCTGGGGATGTTCACAGCCGCAACCGCAGCCCAGGGAGTGGGGCTGGGACGGGGAGGCCTGGCCCAATTCCAGGATGGGCTGGGGCGGGGCCTGGGGGGGCCGCAGGATGTCGGCCGGCCGCCGGCGGGCTACGATCAGGCCCACGGCCACGGCGGGAAGGGCTACCAAAAGCACCCGGCCGGCCACCATCTCCCAGCGGCCCGGAAAGGCCACCCAGGTGGAGATGAGCACCACTGGGTTTATAACCGGCGCGGCCAGCATGTAGGTTAACGAGGCGGCCGGCGGCACCCCCCGCTCCAGAAAGCGGCGGGCAATGGGCACCACCCCGCATTCACAGGTAGGCAGCACCAGGCCGGCGGTCAGGCCCATGAGCACCTGGGCCACGCGGCTGTGGGGCATGCGCCGGGCCAGGAAGTCGGCGCTGACCAGGCTCTCGAACAGTACCGCCACCAGCGAGCCCAGAAGCAGAAAGGGCGCGGCCTCCAGGAAGATGGCCAGGGTGAAGGTGATGAACAGTTCCAGCTGGGTTCCCTCAAGCATGGCCCAATACTATAACTCCGGGGTGAGATGGTCTAGCCCACAGGCTCCATGGGTCCGACGGCATTGCGCAACGAGTTAGTATTTATGGGCGCCATATGAGAAAACTCCGCATTTTTATGCCCGGACCCGTCACAATCACCAGTCTGTCCAAGGCTTAGGCTGGCAGATGGTGGCGGCGGGAGCAACAATGGCACGAGTCGGCCGGCCAGGTTCCCGGCCCGTCTTGGCTGCCGGTGTGTCCGGCTAACGCAGGGCCTCAGCGATGACTCCGGCCATGTGAAGCAGATTTTTTTCATAGTCCCTGGCCAGGGGATCCATCTCCACCACCGAGCCGCCGATAGCCTGGGCGATGGCCCGGGCGCTGGCCTGGGAAAACTGGGGCTGCACAAAGATCACCCGGGCCTTTTCTTCCTTGGCCTCCTCGATGATGTGGGCCAGTTGCTTGGGCCCCGGCTCCTTACCCCCGGACTCCACCGCCACCTGTCGTAGGTGATAGGTGTGGCAGAAATACCCATAGGCCGGATGGAACACCAAAATGTTCTGGCCGTGGAAAGGCGCCAGCATCTTGGCAATGCGCCGGTCCAGGCTTTGTAGCCTGACCTTGAGGGCCTCCAGGTTGGTCCGGTATTGGGATGCGTGGGCCGGGTCGATCTGAACTAGAATCCGGACCATGTTGGCGGCGATGGTCTGGGCCAGCACCGGGCTCATCCATACATGGGGGTCCGGGCCGCCGTGGTGATGGTGCCCCTTGTGATCCCCTCCCTCCTCGTGGTCGTGATGGTGCTCGGGCAGGGCCAGCAGGCGGATGCCCCGCCGGGTGTCCACCAGGCGCAGCTTGGGATAGGTGGACTTGAGCTTGGGCACCAGGACCTTTTCAAAGGGAACGCCAATGAGGAAGTAGACTTGGGTCTGGTCCAGGGCGGCCAGTTGCCGGGGCGTGGGCTCATAAGTGGCCGGTGAACGGCCCGGGGGCAGCATGACCAGCGGTTGAACCAAGTCGCCTCCCACGCGCTTTAGGAGATAGGCTTGGGGTGGAATGGAGACCGCCACGGTCAAAGGTTTGTCTGAGGCGGGGGCAGCGCCCGCCAAAGTAAGCAATGAAAACAAGGCAATTACAGCAGCAGTTGCGGACATATCTGTCTCCCGGCGGCGTTGGGTATTACATATTATTACCAATGGGCGTCCCCATACGCAAGACAAAGAGCCCCGCCGCAAGGTTCCGGGAGGATGGAAGCTGTTCAACCGGGGCGCAGCGGCTCTCAATGGCTACATAAATGCATGGACATCCATATAAATGCAGGTGAAATATTCAAATCATCCAGTGACACACAAAAAAAACAAAAGGCAAAAACAGCGCTATTTGAATGGGTTGGCCGCCAAATTTCAATTGGTTGCACCATGTGACACAACCACTACATATTGGGGCTTGCTAGCTTCTGCCTACTATGGTAAGTAGGCACCATGACTTATCGTGTTCTGCCTGCTATTCTGCTAATTCCCGTACTTTTACTGGTCATTTCTATTGTCTGGCCCGATCGCGATCCCAGCAAAAGCGGTGCTCTGGTGTTCCCGGACAAGGAGTGGTCCCGTCTGACGCCGGAGCGAGCAGGCTTCGACCCCCAGCGGCTCAAGGCAATGGAAGCCAGGGTGGGTGGCGCCGGCTGCCTGGTCTTGGGCGGGCGCCTGGTTCACGCCTGGGGGCCTTATGACCAGCATACCGACGTGGCCTCGGTGTTAAAGCCGCTCATCGTTCATTTGACCCTCAAGGCCTATGAAGAAGGGCTGATCACCGACCTGGATCATCCCGTGGCCCTGCACCAGCCGGGGCTGGCCGAGTTGAACGCCGAGTTGGGTTACAAGGACCGGCAGATCACCTGGCGGCACATGATGCACCAGACCTCGGGCTACGGGGTGAGCGAGGCCCCCGGCGAGGCATTCAACTACTGCGACCGGCAGATGGCCCTTTATTGGGACACCCTGATCCAGCGGGTCTATAAAACCAGCTTCGCCGAGGCCAGCACCAGCGTAATGGGCCGCCTGTTGACCGGCCCCCTCTACAGCCAGGACCGGCCCAAGATCACCCCCAGAGGGCGCTTGCATATCTCGGCGGCGGATCTGGCCCGCATCGGCCTTTTGTATCTATCCGGCGGCCGCTGGGAGGACCGACTCCTGTTGCATCCCCGCCACGTGAAGATGGCGGTCTCCTCGCCCCACCCCCCGGAGCTGCCCCGGACCAGCCAGCAGGAAACCGAGATGTTTCCCAACCAAAGGACCCTGGGCGGCGGCGCCAACCTGGAACATCACCTGAACAGCTACAGCTACGGCTGGTGGACCAACGGGATCATGGACAACGGGGAGCGCGTCTTGCCGGCGGTGCCGGCGGACACCTTCGGCGCCTTCGGCCACGGCGGACGCCACGCCTTGGTGGTGATCCCCAGCTTGAAGTTGGTGATCTCCTGGGTGGCCGGCCTGGAAGACAAACAGTGGTTTTTCAGCCGGGACGGCCGCCGGGAAGTCAATGAGGTGATCAGGCTGGCGCTTGCGGCCAGACGAACTGGGCCGAAAACGCAACCAATCCGCCTGGCCGCGCTGGATTCCGGGTTTTGGCCTGAGCTTTTTAATCTGGCCCCGGCCCGTTTGCAAAATCTCTCCCGCCTCTATACGCGCCCATCAGTTCAATAAATCCAAGCCTTATTTTTTTACGTCGCTTCCCCGGATTTCTTTCCCCTTGCACCTCTTTGGCAATGCAATCATATTTTAATAGAAGGGTTAACGCCCCGGCCCATTGATTTTACTCTCAATGGCTTTCTGTTAGTATCGATTGCTAAGTAGAAAACCAGCCGGCGGCACCCGCTGCTTTCAGAATCATGGCTCCCGGTTCTAGATTATCCGGGCTACCCCCAGGAGGAATGACATGGCGGAACAGGTGCGCATCAAAAACACCGGTCTCAGAGGGGTCACTGTGGCTGACTCGGCCATCAGCTTCATCGACGGCGAAAAGGGGGTCTTGATCTACCGGGGTTTTCGGGTGGAAGACCTGGCCGACCGGTCCTCCTACATGGAGACCGCCTTCCTGCTCTTGCACGGCGCCCTGCCCAGCCAAGAGGAGTTGGCTGATTTCAGCCGACGGATCAAAGCCGAGCGCCAGGTGCCGGACTTCATCATCGACAGCATGAAAAAATGGCCCGCAGACGCCAGCCCCATGGACGTGCTGCAGGCCACGGTGCCCATGCTGGCCATGGACGATCCCAGTCCCATCGCCGCCGACCGCCACGAACAAGCGGACAAGGCCATGGGGCTCATCGCCCGTTTTCCCACCCTGGTGGCGGCCTGGCACCGCATCCGCTCGGGGCTGGAGCCATTGGCCCCCCGGGAGGACCTGGAGCATGCGGCCAATTTCCTCTACATGCTAAAAGGCCAGGAGCCCGACCCGGAGACCGCCCACGACTTGGACGTCTGCCTGACCCTGCACGCGGACCACACCTTCAACGCCTCCACCTTCGCCTGCCGCGAGACCGTCTCCACCCAGGCCCACATCTACGCCGGAGTGGCCTCGGGGGTGGGCGCCCTGTCGGGCAGCCTGCACGGCGGGGCCAACGCCCGGGTGATGGCCATGCTCCTGGAGTTGGAGAACGAACCCGACGTGGCCGACTGGGTGAAGAAGCGCCTGGCCGCCGGCGAGCGCATCATGGGTCTGGGCCACGCGGTGTACAAGACCGAAGACCCCCGCTCCAAGTATCTGAAAGACATGGGCCGCCGCCTGGGCGACAAAACCGGGCAGCGCTGGTTTGAGATATCCTCCCAGATCGAGGAAACCGCCCTGGCCGAGTTCGCCAAAAAAGGCAAGACCGAGATCAAGCCCAACGTGGACTTCAACAGCGCCCCGGTCTACTACCTGATGGGCATCCCCACTGACCTGATGACCCCGGTGTTCGCCATCAGCCGCATCGCCGGCTGGTGTTCTCACATCATCGAGGAGACCTTTGCCGAGGCCCAGGAAAAACCGGCCCTGTACCGCCCCAAGGCCGAGTACGTGGGCGACTACTGCGGGCTGATGGGCTGTGAGTTCACCCCGGTGGATGAGCGTTAGGCTGTCCGGCCCCAAGCAGTCGGTTGACAGGGCCCACCCCCCGGGGGTTAGGTTGTAGCTGAAAGGGGGTAGTACATGCCCGAGGAAAAAGTCGCACGAGTCATGCATTTCTTCGCCAAACCCATGGTGGCGGCCCTGGAGGTTACCGCCGGAACCGTCAAGGTGGGCGACACCCTGCATTTTGTGGGGCACACCACGGACTTCAGCGCCCAGGTGTCCTCCATGCAGGAAGAGCACCAGAGCATAGACAGCGCCGGAGTGGGCCAGCAGGTGGGCATCGTGGTGCCCGAGCGGGTGCGCGAGGGCGACGAAGTCTACAAGGTCAGCTAGCCCGGATATTTCACGAAGGTTGGATGGCATTGGCGATGCGGGTAGCATTTATCGGTGTGTTATGAAAAAAACGTCTACGCTATCAGTGTACGGT
>JANQFN010000071.1 GCA_028277825.1 Desulfarculaceae bacterium | reverse complement strand
ATCTTCGGCGACTGGGGCCGGAGCGAGGTCAAAGAAGCCCCCGAGCCGGAGGCGCCCATGAGCGAGGGCGAGGTGGATGAGGTGGTGGACCGTATCCTGAGCAGCGCCGCCCTGTCCCTGGCCCCGCCGGATGAGCTGATGTCCATCACCTGCCGCTGGTACGAGGGCTCTCTGGAGCAGTTCAAGGCGGTGGCGGCCAACGTCCCGGCTGACGTGGTGCGCGCCAAGGGTTTCATCTTCGAAGACGATGTCACTTACCTCTACAGCCACGTGGGCAAGACGCATGAGATCGGGCCCTATGAGGGCAAGCCGCCCAAAGAGCCCGGGCTGAACCGGGCGGTGTTCATCCGCAAACAGGCCAATGAGGAAGACCTCAAGGAGTTGTTCGAAGAGCAGGGCATCAGCCTGATGACCGAGGTGGTGGTGGGACCCTGTTAGCTGTTCGGCTCGAAGAAAGGAAATAGTTCATGTCGGCCATTCGCATGATTCTGGTGGGGGGCTTTTTGGGCGCGGGCAAGACCACGCTCATCGCCCGGGCGGCCGAGCACTTCGCGGAGCAGGGACTTCGGGTGGGGCTGATCACCAATGACCAGGCCCCCAACCTGGCCGACACCGGACTCTTGCAGCAGGCCGGCTTCGGGGTGGACGAGGTCAGTGGCGGCTGCTTCTGCTGTCATTTCGACGAACTGGTCGAAGCCTGGGACCGGGTGATTGAGCGCGAGGACCCCCAGGTGATCATCGGCGAGCCGGTGGGCAGTTGCACCGATGTCTCGGCCACCGTGTTCCAGCCCATCAAAAAGGACTTCGCCGACAAGTTCGACCTGGCGCCTTTGAGCGTGTTGTGCGACCCCCGGCGCCTGGCCGAGGCTCTGGACCCGGCGATCAGCGCCACCCTGCCGGTGAACGTGCTCTACATCTATTTGAAGCAGTTGGAGGAGGCCGACCTGATCGTGATCAACAAGGTGGATTTGATCAGCCCCGACGACCAGGTGACCCTGCGCGCCGCCCTGACCCAGCGCTTCCCCGAAACCCCGGTGCTGTCCATGAGCGCCCTCCGCGGCGACGGTGTGGAAAGCTGGCTCAAGGAGCTGGAACGGCTGGGCCGGGGGGGAGGCCGCATCACCGAAGTGGATTATGACGTATACGCCGAGGGCGAGGCCGCCCTGGGCTGGCTCAACGCCAGCGTGGAGTTGCGCGCCGCCGACGCACGCGACTGGCAGCCCTTTGCCGCCCGGCTGATGGATTCCCTGGTGGCCGGCTGCCGCGAGCGCCAGGCCGAGGTGGCCCACATGAAGATCCATCTCACCGCCGGGGCCGGTTCCCTGGGGGCCAACCTCACCTCTTGCCGCGACGAGCCCCGCCTGCAGACGCGGGGAGAGCCCAAAGGGCCGGAGGCCCATCTGGTGATCAACGCCCGCTGCCCCCTGGACCCCGAGGACCTGAGGCACATGGTGGAGCAGGGACTCAGGGACGCGGCCGGGGGAGAGGTGGACTACCGGGTGACCACCCTGGAGAGCTTCCGCCCGGCCCGGCCCGAACCCACCCACCGCTACGGCGAGGTGGTGTAGGGGTGAGCCCGGAAGTAGGCAAAGACGACGGCGCCGCACCCCCGCGGCGGGCCAGGCCGGATGACTTTCACCTCATCAAACGCCTGGCCGCGGAGTTTTTGGGCTCGGCCATGCTCCTGTTCACCGTGATCACCTCCATGATTCTGGGCTACCAGCACCTGGGCGACAACCTGGCGGTGGCGGTGCTGATGAACGCCCTGGCCGTGGCCTTTGTGCTCACCGCCCTGATCGAGATATTGGAGCCGGTGAGCTATTGCCACATCAACCCGGCGGTGACCCTGGCCATGATGGTAAGGAGAAAAATAGGCATCGCCATGGGCCTGGGCTATGTGGCGGTGCAGTTCGCCGGCGGTCTGGCCGGCCTGGCCGCGGCCCACTTGATGTTCATGGATCAGGCGTTTTTCAAGTTGGCCACGGTGTCGCAGGTGGCGCGCGGGCCCGGCCAGTACTTGGGCGAGTTCCTGGGCACCTTTGCCCTGTTGCTCACCATTTTCGGCTGCATGGCCCGGCGCACCCGCCTGGCCTCACTGATGATCGGCCTGGTGGTGGGCGGCCTGACTTTGGGCACCTCCAGCACCATGTTCGCCAACCCACAGGTCACCTTTGCCCGCATATTCACCTTTTCCGTGGCCGGGGTCAGGCCCGTGGACGGCATGCTGTTTATGTTTTTTCAAATCCTGGGCGCCCTGGCCGCCGCCGGCGTGGCCGCCTGGTTATTCAAACCCGGGGGTTGGACGGACACGGAAGGAGCCGAGTCATGAGCCAAATCACCGTATCGAATTTTTTGGGCCGGGAGCTGTTACTGCCCCAGGACCGCCTATACGACGCTGAGCAGGGGTTGTGGGCCCAGCCCGGCGAAGGCGGTAATTGGGCCCTGGGCCTGGCCGAGCCGGCGGTGCTCATGGCCGGGGGAGTGCGCCAGGTGGAGCCTCTGGTGGAGGAGGGCGAGACCGTGGCGGCCGGCCAACTAGTGGTGCTGGTACTCACCGGCAAGCTCAAATACGTGCAGGCGCCCCTGGCCGGGGTGATCAGCTTTCCGGCGGAGCTGGAGCAGGCGGCCGGCCGGGCGGCCCAGGACCCCTATGGCACGGCCTTGTTCTCCATCGCCGCGGCCAAAGGGGACTCGGGCCCTCTGGCCAACGCCGCCGTGTTCGCCAAGGCGTTGTCTGACAGCGACGGCTCGCGCAACCCCTCCGGGGCAACCGGCGCGGTCTCGCCCACCTGCAAGGCGGTGTACCAGGGCATCGGCGGCCAGCGCCTGGGGGAGGGCGGGGAGGCCTGAGCCGGTCCCGGACCAAACCGGCCTCCAGTCCAGGCTTGCCCGGGGGGACAAAATCTGTATTAGATAGGGGACGGCCCTCACCCCGGCGGAGATCAAAAGTGCCCCAGCGCAAGCCCATGGACCACATCTATTACCCCGACGAACGTCACGGTCTGGTCCAGCGGCCCGGTCTGGGGCTGATCCACGTATGCTTCGGCCAGGGGGTGGGCAAGTCCACCCGCAGCGTGGGCCTGGCGGTGCGCGCCGCGGCCTCGGGACTGCGCGTTTTTTTTGTGCAGTTCATGAAATCCGGGGACTCGGCGGAGGTTAAGGTGCTTTCTGACACCGCAAACATCGTCTACCGCTGTCCGGGTAAGCACTCCTTCATCCTCTCCAAAGGCCCCCAGGCCGAGCACTATGAGCATGCCGAGGAGGCGCTGTGGTATGCCAAGCGGGCCCTTAAGGAGGGGGCTGAGGTGATCATCTGCGATGAGATGCTTTCAGCGGTGGTGTTTGAAGTGATCACCGTGCAGCAGGTCCTGAACCTGATCGCCCGCTGCCGCAAGCGGGCCGAGTTGATCATGACCGGCATCGACGCCTCGCCGGAGATAATCGCGGCCAGCGATTATGCCACCGAGTTTGTGCAGGTCAAGCATCCCTATTACAAGGGGCATATGGCCAGGAAAGGCATTGAGTACTAGCGGCGGCCAATTGCTGGCTGTGAGGCTCGTTTC
>JANQFN010000577.1 GCA_028277825.1 Desulfarculaceae bacterium | reverse complement strand
CGGATTAAGGCACGCCTTATTACTTGGTCAGCTGCTTGATCTCCTTGTCCAGCATCGCAGTTTTCTGTTTGCTGCCCACGCTGGAGCCGAAATAATACTGGCCCACCTGCCCCACCAGGGCGATCAGGGCGCCGATGAGCAGGTTGAGTGTCGGGCTGCTGTCAAGCCCGCAGTATTTGAAGCAGACCACGGCAAGAGTCCCCGCGAAGATTGCCATGATGAACAGTGCCAAGATCGGCACCACGCCGCCTTTCTTGATCTCTCTCCACCAGGTTATTTTAGCTTCGTCTGCCTTTAGCAAACTTTGATTTTCCATGCCCTCTCCCCCTTTCTTACAAACCTCTTCAACCACGGCTCCAAGCCGCAAGTCACAGCCATTCAAATGTCTGGATTTCGCCCGGCACCGGCCGGTCTTGAGCCGGCGCCCACGGGGGGAGGCCGCGGAAAAATGCTTCCGCCGTTTCCGGGCCCATTGTAACCCCAGCGGGCCGGCCCGGCGCAAGGGGAGTTCAGTGACCCAGGGTACTTTTACCGCAGTGAACTGGTTACTCTTACGGGCCCTCCATCTCCCGCTCCAGCAGCCGTGTCTTCTGCTTGCTGCCCAGGGAAGACCCGAAATAGTATTGCCCCACTTGCCCCACCAGGGCGATGAGCGCGCCGATGAGCAAATTGAAGGTGGGGTTCTCCGATAAGTAAAAGCCGCCCCAACGCATTACGGCGAACACGCCGGCGAAGATTAAAAGCACCATAATCGCCAGCCAGGGCGCCATGCCCCCCTGGTTGACCACCTCTCGGAGCGGCTGCTTGGTTTTCAACTCCGCCATTATGGGGGTGGTTTCAAGGGGCCTGTTCGGGGCGGGGGAAGTTTTCTTGGCCATGCCGGGTCCTTTCTAAAATAAGCCGGGTTGCGCCTTCTTAAATACCCCGGCATCAGGGGGGCGCCCATTGAGCTACTTCACAAATCGCCAGCCCTTGACCGGAAAGCTGACCTGGGATATATTTGCATATAGACACAAACGTGCAAATGAGTAGTCGCCGTGACCGAACTCCCCACCTGCTGCCCCGACCTGGCCAACTGGCTTTCCCCCCGCCTGTTCAAGGCCCTGGCCGATCCCAACCGGGTGGCCATCCTGGCGGTGGTGGCCGAGGCCGGCCAAGAACTAAGCGTGGGGCAGGTGGCGACCCGCTTTCCTCTGGACCTGTCGGTGGTCTCGCGTCATCTGGCCCTGTTGCGCGAGGCCGGGGTGCTGGCCTCGGTGAAAAAAGGCAAGCAGGTGTTTTATTCGGTGCGGGTGGCCGAGATGGCCGCCATGCTGCGGGGCCTGGCCGACGCCCTGGAGTCCTGCTGCCCGTCCCAGGACAAACTCGGAGAGACCCAATCATGAAACGCAAGGGACTGCACCGGCCCAGCATCGAGGACCTGGTGGAACTCAGCGGTATCGAGACCCTGCACCCCGGCGGCATGGCCCTGACCAGACGCACCGCCGAGGTGGCCGGCCTGGAGCCGGCCATGCGGATCCTGGACGTTTCCTCGGGCCAGGGCACCCAGGCCCTGTTTTATGCCCGCGAATTCGGGGTGCGGGTCACCGGGGTGGATTTGTCGCCCAGGATGATCGCCGCCGCCCAGGAAAAGACCGCCCTGGCCGGGTTGGCGCGGCGCATCAAGTTCATCCCCGGCGACTCCCAGAAGCTGCCTCTGGAGGACAACAAATTCGACGCGGTGATCAACGAGTGCGCCGTGGGCATCCCCGATGACTCCCAGGCGGTTTTAAATGAGATGGTGCGCGTGGCCAAGCCGGGCGGGGCGATCGTCATCCACGAGTCCACTTGGAAGACTAATCTGAGCCAAGAGGAAAAGGATGAGCTTTCCGAGCGCTACGGCACCACGCCCCTGGCACAACAAGAGTGGCGGGACATGCTGCAAAAGGCTGGAGTGGCCGAGGTGCAGATGGAGTGCGAACCCTGGTCGCGGCCCGAGATGTTTTGGAACATCCGCCTGGACCGGGCTGTGGAGGGCCCGGGCAAGGTCCTGGCCCCGGCCGAGAGGCTTATGACCGTGCTCAGGGTCCTGGGGCGCTTTGGCCCTTCCGGGGTGTTCAAGGCCCTGGCCAATGAAAAGAAATTTTACCAAGCGGTCCTGGCCGGCAAGCTGGGCTATTGCCTGTATTGGGGCAAAAAACCCAAGCCGGAAAAACCAGGCTAAAGCCATCAACCCCCACCCCAAGGAGAATCCAGCGATATGGAACTTCGACAGGCGATTGAGCAGCGGCGCAGCATCCGAAAATTTCAAAAGCAAGAGGTGCCCCGTGAGTTAATCGAGGAAATATTGCAGTTGAGCCTCTGGTCACCCTCCTGGGGCAACACCGCGCCCTGGGAAATTCTGGTGGCCAGCGGCGAGGCCTTGGCGCGCTACCAGGAGGCCAACCACGCCGCCCTGTTCGCCGGCCAGAAACCCAACCCCGATCTGCCCATGCCCGAGGCCTTTCCCGCCGCCAACCAGGAGCGCTACAGGCATTTGGGCAAGAGCGTGCTCATAGCCCAGGGCATCGCCCGCGAAGACGAAAAGGGACGCCTGAACTTCTACGGCGAGATGTTCAAGCTCTTCGAGGTTCCGGCCCTGGTGCTCTTCCTGCTGGACAAGGAGCTGGAACTGCCCTACCCCCTAATGGACCTGGGCATTTTCATCCAGAGCCTCTGCCTGGCCGCGGCCGACCAGGGCCTGGGCTCCTGCATCATGGCGGTGTCGGTCAATTATCCCGACCTGGCCCGGGAGATTCTGGGCGCACCGCAGGACAAACTCCTGGTCATGGGCGTGGGCCTGGGCTGGCCCGAGGAAGAGGCGGCAATCAACCGCTTTGAGCGCCAGCGGCCAGGCCTGGACGAGGTTTGCACCTGGGTGGAGTGAAAGCAGCCGTTACGCGGTCAAAATAAGTCCCGGCAAAAAGTAGCACTAAACTATCTACGGGCGTAAACTTGCAGACAGGGCAGCACGCTATGGCTGCCGTTTTGCTCTTTCATTCTGGAGACACCATGGAAAACAAGACCGTGAAGATTCCGGACATGTCTTGCGGCCACTGCCTGGCCACCATCCAGCGCGAGGCCGGCGAGATCGCCGGCGTCAGGTCGGTGGAAGGCGACGTGGAGAGCAAGGACGTGACCATCACCTGGGAGGCCCCAGCCACCTGGGAGGCCATTGCGGCGCAACTCAAGGACGCCGGCTATCCTCCCTCGTAAACCCACGGGCTAGGAGACGAATTTGTCCCAGGAGCATGCCGAACTTCCCGTGGTGGGCATGACCTGCGCCCGCTGCGCGGCCAACGTGGAGCGCACCCTGAACAAAAAGGTGCCCGGCGTGGCCGGGGCGGTGGTGAACTTCGGCACCGAAACCGCCAGCGTGGACTATGACCCCGAGGTCACCAGCCTGGAGGAGATGGCCGCCGCGGTGGACAAGGCCGGCTACACCCTGATCCTGCCCCAAAAGACCCGGCACGCCGAGCTGCCCGTGGTGGGCATGACCTGCGCCCGTTGCGCGGCCAATGTGGAGCGCACCCTGAGCAAAAAGGTGCCCGGCGTTGCTGCCGCCACAGTCAACTTCGGCACCGAGACCGCCAGCGTGGATTACGACCCCAGCCGGGTTTCCCTGGAGCAGATGGCCCAGGCGGTCAAGGAGGCCGGCTACGAACTGGTGCTGCCCGCCGAAGGCGAGGGCGCGGCCGAAGACCTGGAGGCCAAGGCCCGGGCCGCAGAGTTGGCCGCCCAGGTGCGCTACTTCTGGGTGGGGGTGGCCTTCACCCTGCCCCTGTTCATCATCTCCATGGCGCGTGACTTCGCCCTGTTGGGCGACTGGTCCCACGCCACCTGGGTCAACTGGCTTTTTCTGGTCCTGGCCACACCGGTGCAGTTCTACACCGGCGGCGGCTTCTATTCCGGGGCCTACAAGAGCATCCGGGGCGGTTCGGCCAACATGGACGTGCTGGTGGCCATGGGCTCCTCGGCGGCCTATTTCTACTCCCTGGCGGTGCTCTTGATCCCCGGCCTGGGGGCTCATGTCTATTTCGAGACCTCGGCGGTGATCATCACCCTGATCAAGCTGGGCAAGCTCCTGGAGGCCCGGGCCAAGGGCCACGCCTCCGCGGCCATCAAAAAGCTCATGGACCTGGCGCCAAAGAAGGCCCGCGTAGTCGACGAGGACGGCAATGAGCGCGAGGTGCCGGCCGACTCGGTGCGTCCCGGGCAGACCGTGCTGGTCAAGCCCGGCGAGGCCATCCCGGTGGACGGCGAGGTGACCCAGGGCTCCTCGGCGGTGGATGAGTCCATGATGACCGGCGAGTCCATTCCGGCTGACAAGGTCCCTGGCGACCAGGTCTTCGGCTCCACGGTGAACCAGCAGGGGCTTTTGACCATCAAGGCCACCGGGGTGGGGGCTGACACCGCCCTGAGCCAGATCATCCGCCTGGTGCGCGCCGCCCAGGGCTCAAAGCCGCCCATCCAGCGCCTGGCCGACCAGGTTTCAGCGGTGTTCGTGCCCACTATCATCGTCATCGCCCTGGGCACCCTGGTGTTCTGGTGGATCTGGGAGGCCTCCTTCGTGGTGGGCATGATCCGCATGGTGGCGGTGCTGGTAATCGCCTGTCCCTGCGCCCTGGGTCTGGCCACGCCCACCGCCATCATGGTGGGCACCGGCAAGGGCGCCGGCCTGGGCATCCTCTACAAAAACTCCGAGGCCTTAGAGACCGCGCACAAGCTTTCCACCGTGATGTTCGACAAGACCGGAACCATCACCCGGGGCGAGCCGGCCCTGACCGATTGGCAGCCCCTGGGTGCGGCCGGCGACAACGCCCTGGCCCTGGCCGCCTCGGCCGAGGC
>JANQFN010000567.1 GCA_028277825.1 Desulfarculaceae bacterium | reverse complement strand
GGACACCTTCACCCCTTGGGCTTTGAGCTTCAAATCCAGGCCGCCCGGTCCGCCCAGGGGCAGCTCCAGCCCTCCGTTCAGGCTGACGGTGCCGCCGGCGCGGGCCGAACAGCGCACCACCTGGAGCCTTTTACCCTCAAGGGTGATCAGGGCCTGGAGGCCGCTGACCTTTTGCCCCGAGGCGTCGATGGTCAGCGAACCGTTATCCACCTCCAGGCGGCCCTCCACCTGGGGGTCCTCCAGGGAGCCGGCCACCTTCAGGTTCATGCATCCCATGCCCTGCATCTGGCTGAGCCCGGGCAGCAGGGGTTCCAGCATGGCCAAAGGCAGCTCCGGGGCCAGGGCCTTGAGGTTCAGTCCCTGGTGGGTGGTCTCCCACACCGGCGGCCGCAGGCTGAGCTGGAAGCCCAAATCCGCCTCCAATTGGGCAAGAGACTTGTCCCCCTGCCAGGCCTGACCTTGGATCGACAGCCGTTCCTGGGCGTAATTGCCCTTAAAGCGCAACTCCGCCGGCGGCCCCCCGGGCCAGGTGAGGCCGCTGAGCCGGCCCTGGATGTTCAACTCTGGGCTGTGCAGAAAGCCGCGAAGCTCCCCCTTGGCGTGCAAGCGGCTGCTGCCGGGCAGCTTGAGGCGTTTTTTGGTAATTTTGCCCAGGGCCAAACGGCTCAGTTCCACCTGGGCTTCCACCGCGCCGCCCACCGGGTCCACCTTGCCCTCCAGGGTCAGGCGCTGATCGCCCTGCACCAGGGAGAAGCCGCGCACCTCCAGGTCCTCGGCGCCCAGGGCCACCTGGGCCGTGCCCCGCTGAGCCCAGCGGCCCAGATCGGGGCGCTCCAGCCAGAGCCGTTTCAAGTCCGCTTTGATGGGAAACTTGAACAACTGGCGGCTGAACAGGCTCAGCCCCAGGGACAGCTCCGGCCCGTGCGCTTCGATGCTGAACAGTTGACCGCCGCCGTCCAGATCGGCCCGGGCCGCGGCCCGGGCCAGAAACACCTCGCCCGAGATCAAAAAGCGGGTCTCCACCTTAGCCCAGCCGCGGGGTTTTCGGCCCAAATCCTTTAGGTCGAAACTGGCCTCGGCCATCTGCGCCCAGGCGTGGCGGGTCAGCGGCCGGTCCACCGTGGCCTGGCCGGAGAGATCAGGCGAGAGCCAGGGGCCGGACAGCCTGCCCTTGGCGCTCACATCGCCGCCCAGCTCCCGTTCGATCACCAGCTCATGCTTGACCAGACGCCGCTCCAGCAGGGCCAGGTCCGGCACCCGCAGGTCAAACTCCAGATCAGCCCCGTCCAGGCGGGCCTCGCCCTTCGCCTGCAGGCTGGCCAGGGGCGATTCCAGGCTGAGTTGGGTCAGCAGCCAGCGTCCTTGGCGATAGCCGCCCGAGGCCTCCAGGCGCTCCACCTCCAGGCCCGGAGCCACCAGTGAGGGCCCCAATTCCACCCGCAAGTCCAGCCTTGCGCCGCCGCCCTGAAACTCCACCTGGCCGTTGAGCTTGGCACCCTTGAGTTGCTGGGGCAGGCGTGCGGCCAGCATCGGCGGCGGGGTCAGTTCCTTAAACCTGGCCTGACCATTGGCCTGCCAGTCGCGGCCATCAGCGGGCAGATCGGCTTGGGCCTGTCCCTTTAAACTGCCCCAAGGTGACTCCAGTGACAGCGCCTGGACCTCTAGCCGGTCCCCTTGCAGTTTGGCCTGCAGGTGCAAAGGGCCGGCCTGCAGTTGGTCATAGCGCACCCGCCCAGAGGTAAGGTCCAGTTTAAGAGCCGCCTGGGCCTGTCCCGGCCAGGCCTCGGCTGCGGCCTTGAGTTTGCCGTCCAGGTCCAGGGGCAGGTCGGCCAGGCCCCATTGGATTAAATCCAGCTTGGTAAAGCCGGCCTCAGTTTGCAGGGCCCCGCTGGTGGCGTCCAGCCAGCCTGCCAGGTCCAGGCTGGATTGGCCCAGGGCCAGGGCGCCCTCGATTTGCAGGCGCTTTAGAGGGCCCGAAACCTTCAGGCTCAAGTCCAGGGGCTTTTGGGGATGCTCCGGCAGAGGCCAGGCAAAGGGCAGCCTGGCGGTTTTCAGGCCCTTGGCCTCGGCCCGGGCCTTGATGTTGAGGGCCTTTTGCCAGTTCAGGCTGCCCGAGAGCAGGGTGCGGTTGGGGCCGCTGGTCACCTCCAGCCGCTTCACCTGCAGTTCCGGACCCTGCAGAGCGGCCGCGGCCTGGAAATCCAAGGGACCGTTAAGCCCCTCCAGCCAGGCCCGGCCCTTTTTGAAATCAGCCGAGGCCTTAAGGCCCCGGGCGTCCAGGCTGAAGCTGCCGCTGACCGTCACCCCCTCGGCCCTGGTCACCGGACCCAAGAGTCCACCGCCCACCACGCTCCCGCCGCTGATCACCACCCGGGCCAGAGTGAGGGCCATCAGCGGAGGCGCCTCCTCCCCGCCATCGTCCAGGTCCCAGGGCAGGTTCACCTGCGGCGTTTGCGCCTCCAGAGAGCCGATGCGCAAACGGCCGCCCACCAGGGCCAGGAGGTTATAGCTCAGGCGCAGGCGTTTTACGGCCAAAAGGGTGCGTCCGTCCTTAGTCAGACTGAGCCCCTTTATGTCCGCCCCGGCGAACAGGTTGCCCTCCAGCGAGGCGATCTCCAGACGGGCGCCGGTGGCCGCCAGCACCTCTCGTTGGGCATGCTCCAGCAGCCAGGCGCGGAAGGCCTGACTCTGGCTGATGCCCCAGGTGGCCGCAGCCAGCCCGGCCAAGAGCAGCAACAGCGAACCCAGCGCCACGGCGAATATTTTCAGCGCCCGGCTCATTAAAATGCCTGCCCCACGCTGAGATAGACCTCGTAACGGTCCTCCAAGGCGTTGTCGGGGGGGTTGATCTGGTAGCCGAAGTCCAGGCGGATGGGGCCCACCGGGGTGTTGTAGCGCAGGCCCACGCCGGAGGTGAAGCGGATCACGCCCAGGTCCTGGCTGAGCACGTCGTCCCAGGCGTTACCGGCGTCCACAAAGACAACCCCGCCCAGTTCCTTGTAGATGGGGAAGCGCAGTTCCACGCTGCCGGTGGCCATGGACTCGCCGCCAAAGGGTTTGCCCGAGGAGTCCAGGGGGCCCAGCTTTTGCCAGGGATAGCCGCGCACACTGTCAGCGCCGCCGGGGTAGAAGCGCCGGATCAGGGGGATCTTTCTGGTGCCGGGCAGGGCGTAGGCGATGCCGGCGGTGGCCCTAAAGGCCAGGTAGCAACGCTTCCAGGGCAGCGGCCGCACGTGGCGCCAGTCGGCCACCGGCCGGATGAATTCTATCTCCGAGCCCAGGGCCTTGAAGGCGGCCTCCACCTCCAGCCGGAAGTAGCTGCCTTTGGTGGCGTCCAACACCGAGTTGCGGCTGTCGTAGACCACCCCCATGGGAAAGGAACTGATGAAAAAGGCCTGTTTCTCGTATTCCGGGTCCGACACCTGGGTCTTCAACTCCCGTATGCGGTCCACTTCTGCATTGTAACCCAGGAACCAGGACCAGTCCTTGTCGAGGCGGTACTCCACCGCCGGGTTGATGAACAGACGGTTGTTGATATAGGCCTCGGTGTCGGCCTGCTCGATGCCGCCGCGAGTCACCGAGGTGGAATGGCGGTTGAAGATATAGGGCACCTTGAGCGCGCCCACCATGCCCAGATAGATGGCGCTGACCTTGCCCTCGATGGTGAAGGTGTCGTTAATGCCCAAGACGTTGCGGTTGACCTGTTGCACGCCCAACCGCAAGCGATCTTCATTGCCCCAGCCCACCCGGAGCTGGATGCTGTGCGGTGGCCGCTCGCGCACCTCGATCAGTATGGGCACCATGTTGCCCTCGATGCGGCCGTAAAGCGGATGTAGAGTCACCACCGCGAAAAAGCCCGAATCCAAAAGGGCCTGCTGGGTTTGTTCCATGGCGTCCAGGCTGAAGGGCTGTCCCTTGGAAAAGCTTTTTTCGTCCTTGATGAATTTTTGGCCGATGCGGCGGTTGCCCTTCACCTCCACCGGGCCGAACAACAGGCGCGGGCCCGGGGTGATCTTGAGCACCACCACTGCCTTTTGCTCCTGGGGCACCACCTGCACCTGCCCCAGCACCTTGGTGGTGGGGTGGGACTGGTTGCTGAAAAACTTGACGATCTCCTGCTTGCTCAGTTCGTAGTCCGACAGGACGAAGCGTCGCCCCACCTTCACATGCAACAGCTTTTCCACCAAGGGCTGCCAGAGCTGCCGGATTTCCTCATCGGGCCAGAGCAGCTTGATTTCAGCCACCTTGGTGGGCGGGCCCTGCTGGGCCACGATGGTCATGCGCATGGTCTTGTCCGCGGGATGGCGCTTAAGCTCCACCGACACCTTGGCCTGAAAATACCCTTGTTCCTTGAACAAGAGCGCCACGCGGCGCAGGTCGCGCTGCACCTTCAGCGGGTCATAGGGCAGCGGCCGGGGCAGGAGTTTGCCCGCCGGCGCCTTGTACTCCAACACGCTGCGGGCCTGGTCCGGGGTCACCGCCTTAAAGCCCTTGAAGCTAACCGAGACCACCTGCCAGGGGGCCTCGGGCCCGGTGGGCCACAGGCCGTAGGAGTCCAAGGGGTCGGCCTCCTCCTGGCCCCAGGCCGGGCCGGCCGCCAACAAGGCAAATAGAGCAAAAAATATGAGCGTGGCCCTGATGCGCATAACGCTTGATTCTATGCCATGGCGGGGCGGGCAACAAGGCAAGCCCCTGTAAAAAGACGCGCTTCCCTGCTAGTTTGATTATGAGGGACGGACAGGCACGGGGACTGCAGGGATAGATGAGCAAACCTGACATACCATACGGGCAGGTGGTGGCGGCCATGAGCCGCCCTGGCTTTTATCCCCACCCCGTGGAAAACCTGACCCATTTGCAGACCCACATCAGTCACATTTTTTTGACCGGCCCCTTTGCCTATAAACTGAAAAAGCCAATGGACCTGGGCTTCTTGGATTTTCGTTCCCTGGAGTCCAGGCGCCGTTTCACAGAGGAGGAACTGCGGCTCAACCGCCGTCTGGCCCCGGAGATCTACTTGCAGGTACTGCCTGTGGCGGCCACTGACCGGGGCCCGGCCCTGGCCCCCGGGGGCGAGTCCGGCGGTGATGTGTTGGACTACGTGCTGCAGATGGCCCAGATGGACAGCGAGCGCATGATGGACCGGATGCTGCGGCGGGGGGAGGTCACCGAGGAGCATGTGCGCCAACTGGCCCGGGTGTTGGCCGGGTTCTATCGTGAAGCCGACCGGGGGCCGGAGATCGACTTCAGCGGACGTTTGGAGCAGGTGCGCATTAACGTGGAGGAGAACTTTCGCCAGACCGAGGCGTCCGAGGGGGTGACCGTGGCCCCGGCCCGTTGGCAGGCGGTGGCCG
>JANQFN010000564.1 GCA_028277825.1 Desulfarculaceae bacterium | reverse complement strand
AGGAATGGACCAAGGCGGCATTTTCTGTTGCAGCGCGTATCAAATATGCGGGGCGCTGCCGGCAGGCGCCAACGCAGCAGACGTCACTCGGCCCCAGAGTAGGCTTAGCAGCCGCGCCCGAACGGGCGCTGAATTGACGCTGCATAGAAAACCTCCGCCTCATGCAACCTGCAAGGCTTTTAGTAACTTATTTTTTTATTAACTGCTTTTTTCTTTCATATGCATTCAGGGCAACTTGACCAGCGTCATGCCCGGCGGCACCCGGACCTGGAACAGGGCCTGGTCCACGCTCTGGTTCAGCTTGAGTTCATCGTTGGCCAACGCCAAGAGCCGGCCCTCCTGGTCCCTGACCTTCAGGAACAGGGGATAGCGGCTGGCCAGATAGGGCCGCAGGTCACCGTATTCCAGTTCCAGGCCCCAGCGGCCCACGCCCTCGGCCACCCAGGCCCGCTGCACCGCGGAATCGCTCAGCGAAAAAATCAGCTCCTGAGCCACCTGACCGCCGGCGTCCACCAGTTTGAACAGGGCCTGGCCGGACAGGGAGGTGGTTGCCACCTCGTCCTGGGAGTCGGGGGGCAACAGCGGCGGGCTGCCGGCCAGGACCGCGTAGACCTCGGCCGGCGAAAGGGCCAGGCCCAAGAAGCGGGCCAGATTGGCCCGGCTGGCCGGTCCCTGATAGGCCCTGTTTTCGCGGAAGGCCAATACGGTCAGGGTGGTCCCGTCGGTCATCATCCTAAGCAGCGGCTGCCCAAAGGGGCCCAGTACCTCGGCCCGCAAATGGTTGGGCGCCTTGGCCAAGATAATGTGGTCGCCATGTAACTCACCCTGGGGGGCCACCACTTCGATACTGCCGCTCATTATGAAGCTCTGCACCGCCTGAAGGCGCGCCTCCATCTTGACGCGCACTTCCCGGGCGGTGGGCAGCGAACTCAGCGCCGGCTGACCGGGCAGGTGCACACAGGAAGCCAAGACCAGGGACATGGCCGCAAGCAACTGCATGAGGCCTACGTTTTTGAAAAGGGGTTTGGCAACAGCCAATTTTTCACCGGGCCTCCAGGCGGTCCTCGGCCTGCTTGAGCTTGCGGCGGATGACCTCCGGATCATTGTGCTTGCGCTTTAGGGCTTCCTGATAGGCCTTGACCGCCTCCTGAAAGCGGCCCAACTTCATGGCCGCGTCGCCCAGGTGTTCCTGTACGATGGGGTCGCTGCCGGTGACCGCGGCGGCGCGGGTCAAGTAATTGTAGGCCTGCTGAAAATCGCCCTTCTGGTAGTAGACCCAGCCCAGGCTGTCCAAAATGAAGCCCGCGTTGGGGGTGACCGCCAAGGCCCTACGTATGTAGCGCTCGGCAGTGTCCAAGTCCCTGCCCTTCTCAGCCAGGGTATAACCCAGGTAATTCAAGGCCCGGGCGTGCTGTTCGTCCAGCTCGACGGCTTTTTCCATCTGGGCCAGCCCCTTGGGGCGCTGCCCCTGCTTGTCCAGCACCACCCCCAGACGGAAATAGGCCTCGGCGTTGGAGGGCTCCAGCTTGATCGCCTTTTCCAGATAGGCCTGGGCCCGGGACAGTTGTTTTTGCGACTCGGCCAGGGCGGCCAAGGCGATGTAAAGGTCCGCCTCCCGGGGGTAAACCTTCAGGGTGTCTTCCAGCACTTTTTGGGCATCACCGGCCTTGTCCAACAGCAGGAGCACCTCGGCCTCCTGCAGGCGGGCCTCCACGAACAACTCCGACTCCGGGGGCACCTGGTCCAGAGCCTCCAGAGCCTGCTGGTATTTTTCCATCTCCTGCAGGGCCAGGCCCAGGTAATAGCGCGCCCGGTTCTTTTGGGGATTCTGGTTGAGGATGGCCTTGAACTCCTCGGCCGCCTGGTCGTAGCGCTTTTGCTGCAGATAAACCAGGCCGATCTTGATGCGCACCTCCAGATCGTCCTGGCTCAGGCCCTTGAGGATGGCGAACTCGTTCAGGGCCTCCGGATAGCGGCCGGTGCGCAAGAAGAGCCGGCCCAAACGCTCGTGGGCCAGGGTGGATTCGGGATTAGTTTTGATGATGCGGCGGTAGATGGCCTCGGCGCGGGCGGTGTTGCGCTGCAGTTCATAGAGCTTGGCCAGTTCGAACTGGGCCGCCTGGAAATGGGGCGAAGCTTTGAGCGCGGCCAGAAACTGCTTTTCGGCGTCTTCGTAGTGTTTGAGGCGCACCTGGGCTTGACCCAGGTAATAGCGTGCCGGCACCAGATCGGGCCGCATCTCGACCAGCTTCTCCAGCACCTTGGCCGCCTCGGCCGGCCGCCGGTCTTCCAAATAGAGGGTGCCCAAAAAAAGCCGCGCCTCGGGCTGGCTGGGATTGAGTTGGAGCACCTTCTCGTAGGCGTCCATGGCCCGGCTGATCTGCTTGCGGTTGGAGTAGATGCCCCCCATGAGCAGCCAGGCGTCTTCCAGTTTGGGGCTCAGTTCCGCCGCTTTGCGGGCCTGGGCCAGGGCGGACTCCATCTTGTCCAGGCGCACGTAGAGGCGGGCCAGCTCAAGGTGCAGAAAGCCGCTGGAGGGGTCAGCCTTTTGGGCCAGGCGCAGGTACTTTTCAGTGCCCGCCGCGTCACCGGCCTGCATGCGAAGCTGAGCCAGGGCGTAGAGCTCCAGGGAATCCTGGCTCCCGGGCAGCGCCTGGGGCGCGGCGGCCTCGGGTCCCGGCGCCTTGGCCGCGCAACCAGCCAGGGCGACCACCAGGGCCAGGCCCAACAAAAGCACTATTTTGGGAAACTGCTTCATGCGCTCTCAACAATTACCCAAAAAAAATCTCACCCGCACCTGGAACCGGGGCTGAAAGCTTTCAGTCCCCCTCCACCAGGTCGGCGAACTGTTCGTCAAAGTCCGGAATCTGCTCCCTGAGAAAATCCCGGATCTTGTTCATCAAGCGCACCTGGATCTGGCGCACCCGTTCCCGGCTCACTCCATGCTCCTTGCCCAGGTCGCTTAAGGTCATGGGCTTTTCAGCCAGCAGCCGCCGGTCCAAGATATCCCTTTCCTTGTCATCCAGGGTCTCGCGCACCGCCATCAACTGCTCGTGAAACAAGCGGCGCAGCTGGTCGCTGGCCAGGGTGTCGTCGGCGCCTGGCTTGTCATCGGGCAAAAAACTCTGGTGCGCCTCCTCGGAATCATCGCGCACCGGAGCGTCCAGGCTCAGTTCCCAGGAATCCAGGCGTTGGGACATGTCAATCACGTCCTTTTCTGGTACGCCCAGACGGCTGCTCAACAGCTTGGGTCCCGGGGTGATGCCCTGGGCCCTTAGCTTTTCCTGTTCACGCCTGAGGTTGTAAAACAACTTGCGTTGAGCCTGGGTGGTGCCCAAGCGCACCAAGCGCCAGTTGTCCATGACGAACTTGAGGATGTAGGCCTTGATCCAAAAGGAAGCGTAATAGGAAAATTTGATGCCCCGGAAAGGATCGAACTTTTTGACCGCCTGCAACAGCCCGATGTTGCCCTCCTGGATCAAATCCAAAAGGTTGCGCATCCAGTAGCGCTGGTGATCCATGGCGATCTTGACCACCAGGCGCAGGTTGCTGGTCACCAACTGGGCGGCGGCGTCGGGGTCGCCGTCCTCATAATAGCGCTTGGCCAGAACAGTTTCCTCTTCGCGGGTCAACAGGGGATACTGACGCGCCTCCCATAAATAGCGCTGCAAGGCGCTTGAGGGCGCGGGCGGCTGGACCCCGTCGCTGGGCACCAACTCCCCCTTGGCCGCGGGTTTCTTGCCCGCCTCTGGCTCCAGCACTTCCGGTTCCATGGCCGGCGCAGCCTTTTTCGGGGCCTTGGCCTTCTTCTTTTTGGAGACAACCTTTTTGGGGGCAGCCTTTTTGGCGTCGGCCTTCTTGGGGCCTGTCTTCTTGGAGCCAGCTTTGGCCTTGGCCTTTTTTTTCTTGGTCGAGCCGCTTGAGGGCATGAGCACCTGCCTGGGCCGGAGGTTGAAAAACCGCCTGCCTCCGGGGATGGTTTGGTTTAATATAACCAGGCAACGGGCAGGAAAGCAAAAAGCCCGGCTGTTTAAGAAGATACTAGCCGCCATGCAGCGCGGCAACCAAAAAGGAATACAGCTTTGCACCCCCACTCTCTGCATGACGCTCCCCTCCCGCCTGGTTTGCGCCGTTTCTGGCTGGATCGCGACTGGGGCTGGCTGCATCTGGTGGCCGGCGGCCAGGGCCCGCCCTTGTTTCTGGTGCACGGCCTGGGCGGCAGTTGCCAGGACTTTTATGTAATGGCCCAACACCTGTCCGAGCGCTATACCCTGCTCATTCCCGACCTGCCCGGCTTCGGGCTTTCGGCCAAGCCGGACCTGGATTACGGCCCAGAACTGTTCAGCGCGGAGTTGGCCTCTCTGGCCGTTGACTTGGGCATCGGCCGCGCCCACTGGCTGGGGCACTCCATGGGCGGCCAGGTGGTCATGCGCCTGGACCTGGAGCATCCGGATTTGGTGGACCGCCTGGTGGCGGTCTGCCCGGCCGGAGGCCAACAGGGCCCGGACCTGCTGCAGAGCCTTTTACTGTCCCTGCTGACCAACCAAGAAGACCGCCTGCGGGTGTTTGACCCCTGGCTGATCGGGCCCATGATACGTCGCTGGTACGGCGATCCTCACCACCCCTCCCGTGCGGAGCTCACCCAGCGGCTCAAGGCCCAGTGGAGCACCGCGGAACGGCCCCTTTTGGAGCGCTCCTTTATCCGCGCCGGCCGCAACCTGTTAAATGACCCGGTGCTGCCCCATCTGAGCCGCCTCCAGGCGCCGCTTATGCTGATTCAAGGCTCCCGCGACCGGGTCATATCCAACCGCAACTTAGAGCGCCTGGTGGCCGCCCTGCCTCCCGGCTTTAGGCGCCACATCCTGCCCTGCGGGCATCTGCCCATCTACTCCATGCCCTACATGCTGTCCCTTTTGGTGGACGAGTTCCTGGCGGGCAAATGAATCCTCCTCCTCAAAGCGCCAGCGGCCTGCTCTTGCGCCTGCGATCCCTGGGCGAAAGCGACCTGTTGGTGGATCTGTTCACCCAGAAAAAGGGCCGTCTCACCGCCCTGGCCAAAGGCGGCAAGCGCAGCAAACAGCGTTTCTTCGGGACCCTGTTAGCCGGGCACCTGCTCAAAGTGAAGCTGGCTTCCCCCAAGGGCGGGGATTTGTGGCGCCTGGAATCGGCCTCGGTGCTGGAGGCTCATCTTGGCCTCAGGCAGGACTTTCGCCGCCTGTTGGCCGCGGGCCCGGTGCTGGAGCTGCTGCTCCGGGCCACGGCCATACACGACCCCCAGCCCGGCGCCCTGGAACTATCCCTGATTACCCTGGCCCGTCTGGAGCAGGGGGATGAACCGTTGGACATGGCTTCGGCTCTGGCCATCTTCATGGCCCGGCTCATGGGGCTGCTGGGCTACGGTCTGAATCTACAGGAATGCCTGCACTGCGGCCGGCCGGCCCCGGAGGTGCAGAGCCCCCGCCTGAGCCTGGCCGGCGGCTTGGTTTGCGCGGCCTGCCCGCCCGCACAACGGGACCTGCAGGTACCGCCGGGGCTGGTCAAATCCCTGCAGGCCGCCCTGGAGCTGGAACCAGCCGCTCTGGCCCGGCTGCGCCTGGCGCCGGGCCTGGCTACGCCGGCCTTGGGCTATCTGGGGGCATTTTGGCAGGAGATCACGGGCAATGACTTGCCCAGCCTGGGCCTGGCGCAGAAGGCGCTCAAATGAGCTTTTATCTTTTCAATACGAAACTGAATTGCCATCCCTTTAAAGAGGCAGGTAAGGAAAAATGGGGCCCTGATGCAGGGTTGATTATGGTCTGAGGTCCGTGGGTGGAGCGGCAGCCGCCTAGTAAGACGCCAGGTTCGCCCTCACCAGCCGCAAGGAGTTAATAAGTCCCCTTTTTCACCATCATTCCGCCTGCCGCAACAGCAAGCAGCAATAAGGGCTTCCCAGTCCTGCCGCCTCAAAACCAGTGGCAGGCCATTTGGCTCTGCCAAGAAATGCCGCACCCCCGAGGCTACACCACGGACGGCTGCTTTCCTGATGTGTTTCCCTTTATAAGCCTTTTTTTAAGCCCGTGCACCATGCAAGGCACTGCCCTGTGCTAGGGGTCGAAGCCAACGGAACACTATTCTTCTTGATCTCCCAACCTTCCAACCGCCTGCCTTGCACAACGCCAGCCCGGTTGACACCCCAGTTCACTGGTGTTTAATTGTTAACAGCCGCGGCCCGGGCGGGTTACGCGGTGTTTGCTATCACTTGACGCCTGTCCGCCGCCCGGCGCGCAGGCCCTGGTACATGAGGACCAAATGAAGCAGTTCTTCTACCCCGACTCCATCGCCATCCTGGGCATCTCCCCCCGCGAAGGCAACATGGCCAGAAACATCCTGGCCAACCTCGAGTTCGCCGGTTATGAGGGCGACATCTATCTGGTATCCCCCCGGGGCGGCGAACACCACGGCCTGACCATCCACCCCACCGTGGCCGATTTGCCTGCCACGCCCGAGTTGGCCGTGATTCTGACCCCTGCGGCCACGGTGCCCGGCCTGGTGGCTGACCTGGGCCAAAAGGGCACCAAGTACGTGGTGGTGGAGTCCGGCGGCTTTTCCGAGCTGGGCGAAGAAGGCGCGGCCTTGGAAGACGAACTGCGCGCGGCGCTGGCAGAGTACGGCATGCGCCTGATCGGGCCCAACTGCATCGGCGTGATCAGCACTGACTCCAAGGTCTCGGTGGGCTTCCCCCGCCTGGACCGCCAGATCCCCCAAGGCGGCCTGTCCATCATCAGCCAGAGCGGCGGCATCGGCCTGACTTATGTGGCCGCGGCGGCGGACGCCAAGGTGGGCCTGGCCAAGTTCATCAGCATCGGCAACAAGATCAATGTCAACGAGGCCGACCTGTTGGAGTACCTTATCCAGGACCCGCAGACCAAGTACATCCTCATGTACCTTGAGTCCATTGTGGACGGCCGGGCCCTGTACGACCTGATCCGTTCTACCAGCAAGCCGGTGGTGATCCACAAGTCCAACATCGGCGAGTTGAGCCACAACATCGCCAGCAGCCACACCTCGGCCCTGGCCAATGACGACGACATCGTGACCGCGGCCCTGAAACAGGCCGGCGCGGTGCGGGCCAAAAACGTGTTCTCCTGCCTGCAGATCCTCAAGGGCCTGGCCCTGCCCAAACCCAAGGGCCGGCGTCTGATGATCATCTCCCGCTCCGGCGGCCACGCGGTGACCGCGGCTGATGCGGCCTTTCGCAACCATATGGAACTGCCCCAGCCGCCGGCGGAGTATTTGGAGAAAATCCAAAACCTCACCCGTGCCTCGGTGATTGACTTGCAAAATCCCCTGGACCTGGGCGACATGTTCCA
The DNA here is from genome assembly GCA_028277825.1 of Desulfarculaceae bacterium. Classification (GTDB taxonomy): domain Bacteria; phylum Desulfobacterota; class Desulfarculia; order Desulfarculales; family Desulfarculaceae; genus Desulfoferula. The sequence goes on along the minus strand of JANQFN010000564.1, from coordinate 219 downwards.
GTTCGATCTGTATGTGGATATCCTGGAGGGGGCCCTGGCCCTGGATAATATCGACGCGGTGGTGATGATGCACGGCTACCGTGAGCCCGAAGCCGAGGCCTCGCGTAAACTGGTGGCCAAGGCGGCTGATTTGAGCCGGGCGGCGGACAAGCCGGTGGGCCTGTGCCTGATGGCCCACCCCGAGGAGATCGCCTACGCCAGCACCCTGAGCGACCAGCC
>JANQFN010000545.1 GCA_028277825.1 Desulfarculaceae bacterium | reverse complement strand
CCGCCCCAAGGCATGCCGCAACCGGGCATGATGGGCGGCCCGCCGCCCCAAGGCATGCCGCACCCGGGCATGATGGGCAGTCCCCCGCCCCAGGGCATGCCGCACCCAGGCATGATGGGCGGCCCCCCGCCCCAGGGCATGCCGCACCCAGGCATGATGGGCGGCCCCCCACCCCAGGGCATGCCGCACCCGGGCATGATGGGCGGGCAACAGCCGGGCGGACACTCCGGCGGCTACAGTTGCCACGACAACCCCATGGCGGGTGAGTTCCAGGCCGGGCAGATGTTCGGGGCCATCAACGACATCATGAACGGTAACGCCGACCCCAGCACCCTGGCCAAGTTCCTGGACACCTCGGACCCCAGGTTCTGGAAAGGCTTGTTGGTGGGGGCGGCCCTGACCTTCGTGCTGACCAACTCCAGCGTCAAAAGCGGCGTGGGCGGGCTCATGGGCGGCTTGTTCGGTGCCGGCAAGGAAGAAGAATAGCATTCGGGGCGATCGCCCCCAGAGGAGGATAAAATGACGACCCCATACAACTATAATGCCAGCAGCTACGGCACGGGAACTTACCAAAACTACGCATCGGCCCCCAGCCTGGCCCCAAGCCCGGCCGTTAGCCTGGGCGCGATGGGCGCCATGATAGGCGCGGTGGGCGCCACCGCCGCCTGCCTGCCTCAGGTCAGAAGCGACCAGATGACCAACCAGCAGGCCATGATGACCATCGCCAAGGAGGCGGCGGGCACCGGTTTGGCCACAGCGGCCGGCGGGATGCTCATGCGCAGCGTGGGCATGGGCGGGATAACCGGCCTGGTGGGCATGTTCGCCGTGGCCACCGGCGTAAAGTACTTCTGGAACCGGACCATGGACGGCGGTGCTGCGGAGGCTCAGGAAGAAGCCAAGCCGGAGAAAAAGCCCAGGGCCAAGAAGACGGCCAAGAAGTAGCCAGACCTTTTTAAGGCGCGAAAGGAACCCAGAATATGAGCTACGATTATTATAAGGCGCAAGGCGCCGCGGGAACGGGCCCTGCCCAGGGTGCGCCGGGCGCGGCGGCGGGCCAGGCCTATCAGCAATATCCCCAGTACGGCGACTATCAAAGCCAGTACTATTACCAAGCCCAATCCCCTTACTCGGGGGTGTCCAGTTGGTTCGCTTTTACTGACCCCGGCTACCTCAAAGGTCTGCTTTTGGGTGCCGGCGTCACTCTGCTGTTGACCAACCCCACGGTGCAAAAGAACATGGTCCGGGGCGCGGTCAAGCTGTGGAGCGGCGTGCAATACGGCATGGAAGAGATCAAAGAGCAGATCCAGGACATGAAGGCCGAACTGAGCCTCAAGGCCGACAAGGAAGAGGAATAACGGGCGGTCATGCACACCAGCGGCGGCCCCCCGGGGCCCCCGCCTGACGCGAGGAGACGATGGCTCCCAAAAACAAAGACAGCCTGGACAAGCGCTCCCTGGCCAAATGGGGCATGGCAGCCTCCATGGGCACCTTGGTGGTGACCGGTCTCATGGAAACCAAAAAGGGCCCCACCGGCCAGAAACTGCGCAGCCTGCACCTGTGGTCGGGCATGGCCCTGGTGGGCTTTTCCCTCTGGCACTACACCCTGTACCGGCCCAAGCGTTAGCCGGGATTGACCGCGCTGGCCCGGGGGCGCCTTTTCATCAATGGGGCGGTTTGCACGGCGGCCCTTTGCCGAAGGCCCGCCCCCATGGGTGGAAAAGCGGCCGGCCTTGATCGCCGGCCAGGCTCCCCCGGGACGCCCAGACTAGATTTCTGCACCAAGGAGTTCTCCCTTGCCGCTGGAACCCAAAAGCGCAGTGATCATACACGAACTGCCCAAGCGGATCAGAATCCGCTACACCCTGCTATACAGCCCGGAGTTGGATTGCGATTATTTGGAGGCCTTCTTGCGGTCTCTGAAGGGGGTTGAGCAAGTCAGCCTCAATCCCCGGGCCGCCAGCATCACCTTGCACTACAACGGCCAGGCCAAAGTAAAAGAACAGGTGCTTTCCATCCTGGACAGCCCCCCCCGGGATGCCTACCTGCCCAGGGTCCATGTCAACGAGCAGGTGGGCATGGTCCACGTGGCCCTGTTGGGCATCTTCGCGACCATATGTCCGGTGCTGCCCGCGCCCGTGCGCACGGGCCTGAGTTGGCTGGCCGCGGCTCCCATCATCCTCAAGGGCGTGGAGACTCTGGTTTCCAGGGGGATTAAGGTGGAAGTGCTGGATGCCACCGCGGTCAGCCTCAGCCTGGCCCGGGGCGATTACTTCACGGCCAACTCCATAGTGGCGCTTTTGACCCTGGGGCGCTACCTGGAGTTCACCAGCGAAAAGAAATCCTCCGAGCTGCTCACCAGCCTGCTCAAGCCCCAGGCGGAGAGCGTTTGGGTGGACATCGAGGGCACCGAGGTGCAGATCGATGCCGCCGATCTGGAGATCGGTAGCCTGGTGATCGCCGGTTCGGGCGAGATGATCCCGGTGGACGGAGTGGTCAGGGAGGGAGAGGCAGCCCTGAACCAGAGTTCCATCACCGGCGAGGCGCTGCCCAGGCACGTGCAACCGGGCGACGATGTAATCTCCGGAGCCGTGGTTCACGAGGGCCGCATAAAGATCGAGGCCCAAAAAGTCGGGTCCCACACCAGCATGGCCAGGGTGAACAAGTTCTTGGAAAATTCGCTGCGCCACAAGTCGGAGCGGGAGATGCGCAGCGAGGAGTTGGCCGACAAACTGGTGCCTTTCTCCCTGGGCCTGGGCCTGGCCGAATACGCCCTGACCCGCGACTTCAAGCGGGCCATTGGGGTGCTGACCGTGGACTACTCTTGTGCCCTGAAGCTCTCCGGGCCGGTGACGGTGCGCAGCAGCATGTACAAGGCCTCCCGCGGGGGCGTCATGATCAAGGGTGCCCGGGCCCTGGAAGCTATGGCCGAAGTGGACACCGTGGTTTTCGACAAGACCGGTACCCTCACCACCGGCGATCTGATGGTCACCAAAGTGATATCTTTAAGCGGACTGTCCGAGGATGAGCTCCTGGCTTTGGCCGCGGGAGCCGAAGAGCACTACGCCCACCCGGTGGCCAGGGCGGTGGTGGCCAAGGCCCGGGAAAAGGGCCTGAGCCTTCCCGCCATGAGCCAGGTGGACTTCATCGTGGCCCACGGCATCAGCGCCTATGTGGAAGACCAGCGGGTGCTGGTGGGCAGCCATCATTTCATCAGCGAGGACGAGGGGGTGGACACCGCCCGGGCCGACCAGGTGGCCCACCGCTTGCGCGAAGAGGGTAAGTCCACCCTATACGTGGCCCGCCAGGGGCGGCTGGAGGGTTTGGTGGTGATGAGCGACGAGGTGCGGCCCGAGGCCCGCCGCGTGCTGCAAGACCTGAAAGAACAGGGCATCGTCAACATTGTGGTGCTCACCGGCGACCACCGCCAGAACGCACAGCACCTGGCTGCCAAAGTGCCCGAGGTGGACCATATATACTGGGAGCTCAAGCCCGAGGAGAAGGCCGGCATCATAGAGCAGCTCAAAAATGAGGGAAGCGAAGTGGCCTTTGTGGGCGATGGAGTCAACGACGCGCCGGCCCTGGTTTCCGCCCAGGTGGGCATATGCATGCCCCAGGGTGCGGACCTTGCCCGGGAGTCCGCCCAGGTGATACTAATGCAGGATGAACTCAACGGCCTGGCCATGGCCCGCGAAATAGCGGTTCGCAGTCAAAAGGTTTTGGGACACTGCTTCAAGGCCACCCTGGGTTTGAACAGCACCATTCTGCTTTTGGCCAGTATGGGCAAGCTCTCGCCCCTGACCTCGGCCATACTGCACAATGCGACCACTGTAATGACCCTGGGCTATGCCACCGCCAGGAGCATGGCCAGGACTTCCCTGGAGGCGTGATGGCCGGACGAATTGCGCGTTTGTGCGTCCAGGTCCCCTTCCCGCCGGCCCCCGGGTCCGGACCGGCTGTGATACCCCTGGCGCATGCCAGCAAACCAAGCGGCTCAAAAAGGCCTTGAAATATGCCCGATAACGGACTGGTAGCCCTGAAAGACGCTCCTTGCGGCAGACCCTTGGTGGTGGCGGCCATCACCAATAACGACCTGGCCACCGAGTTGGCCCGGACCGGCCTGGCCGAAGGGGTGGAGTTGACCAAGTCGGATCAGGAAGTGCCGCTGGCCACCTTGCGGATCAGGGGGCCCAAGGGCGACGCAGTGTTGAGCGGCAAGATGGCCTCGATAATTATGGTTCACTTGGACGACGGCAGCAAGGCGCCCTTGCTGGAACTCAAGCCCGGGGACCAGGGTCATGTGGAGGGGCTCACCGCCACCACTCCGGTAACCAAGGCCTTTGATATTCTGGGTCTTGAGGAAAACGACCGCATAACCCTGGTGCGCAGGCTGCCACCCATGGATTACATTACCCTGGTGGGGGGTAAGAGGCGGCTGAAAATCCCGGAGGATGTGGCAGCCAAGATATGGGGGCGCATGGGCGACAAACAGCTGCAGTTCTGCATGACCAAAAAAGGCGAGCCCTTTGAGATTCTTGAACTGTTCGGGGGGCCTCCCCGGCAGGAGCAAATGCAGGCCATGGGCCTGACAAAGGGCGGCCAACTGGTTCTGGAGGGCGTGGAACAGGCCCAAACCGTGAGCCTGGGCCAACAGCATCCCGTGGCCGTTACTACCAAGGACGGCCTGCGCATCCTGCTGCATCCCCAGGCGGCCAGGGAGACGTTGGTGCGCCTCATTTGAGGACCGGGATGAATTGTACTGGCTGCCAGCCTGCATTGAGTTGACCCGCCGGAGTGATCACCTGCTTTTGGCGGACCGGTCTAAAAATGGCCTTCCTGCTGAAAACAGATCCGGAATTGGCGCTGAACAACCCCGGGACACGTCCCGGGGTTGTTCATTTGTCCCGCCTTTGTAGTTGCCCCAGTTAAACCCGACTATTTCCATGTCTGTTTAAGTGTAAAGTCGGCGGGCATGTTGGTAGCGGCGCAAAATAAGATAATCCTAACTCTATTTGATACATATGATTTTTAGCGGGCAAGACTATCGCCTCTGGGGGCTGGCGCAGGCCATCCACACATGCGGCCTGCGAGAGCTAATTATACTTATAAAGCTTTAATAACAATTAGTTGCGAGTATTTCCCTCCTGGATCATCACGCCCTCAAAACCTGCAAAAAGTCACCATAAAAATAAATTGACTTAAAATAAAATTTGATCTATGAAACATTATCTTGGATGCCGAACATGCGTTTGGTGGCGTGCTTGGCCAGAAAAAACAGGCTGCGGCCACATCGCAATCCGCACAAAGAGGACCAGGGGGAGCCGGTTGAGCATCCATAAATGAAAGGGCCGGTGACCGGCCATTGGCCTCATCCTCTTGGGTCCACGGCAGCAAAGCCACAACTGCGCCGCCCGTCTAACGAGGCCCGACACCGTTGTTTGGAAAACACAGGAGTGTAAAAATGTACCGGTTGATCAAATGGCCCATTGCGGCCCTTATGTTGTCACTTGTTCTGTCGCCTGGCCTGACCGCCGCACAAGACAAAAAGGAAATAGAAGCCAAAAAAACTCAGCCCGTGGTGGTCACGGCCACCCTTGAGAAGGAGGGGATCTTTAAGGTGCCCTCCACTGTGCAGGTGATCGACAGGACCCAAATCCACGAGATGGGTGCCGACACCGTAACCCAGGCCCTGCAGGAGGCCGTGGGCCTGATCATAGAGACCGAATCGGGCAGAGTGCAGCAGCCTTCCATCCGGGGCACCGGCGCCATGCGCACCCTGGTGCTGATCGACGGCAGGCGCTTGGCCCCGGGCTACCGCGGCGTATCCGACATCAATCAGATACCCACCACCTCCATCGAACGCATCGAGGTGGTGCGCGGCCCCTCCTCCGCCCTGTATGGCAGCGACGCCTTGGGGGGCGTGATCAACATAATCACCATCAAGCCTCCCAAGGGCAAGCCGGTGGCCAACGCGGACTTCAAGGTGGGCACCAACACCGGCTCGGGCGGCAACACGGTGCTGCCCCAAGCCTACGGCGGCGCGGACTTCGACCCCTTCCGCTTCATTCTGGGCGGCAGCTACCGCAGCCGTGACGGCTGGGAGCACGACAACGTGCTCCCCGACGATGGAGACGACCTGAAGCAACAATACATTTCCGGCCAAGGCTCCATAGACATCAATAAAAACAACACCATCAGCTTCGGGGGCTATTACAACCATTTCGAACGGAGCGGCCAGCGCGACCTCCAAAACAAGCTGACCCAGCGCGACGCGACCAACAAGAGCAACGAATTGTTTCTCAGGTACGAAGGTTCCTTTGCCGACAGGTTCGACGTGATGGTGCAGGCCTATCACACGGAATACAAGATAGACATCGATTTAAACCCCGCCAGCACCGACCCTTATTTCCTCACCAATGAAAAATACAAGCTCACCCAATACGAAGGGCGCGTCACCGCCAAGATAAATAACATGGCCACCGCGATCTTCGGGGCCGAATACCGGGACGACGTCAGGGGATCGGACAGCCTGAACCCGGAGTATGACACCAACAACAAGGCGGGCTTCGGCCAAATCGACCTGATGTTTTTCCAGCGTCTGAACGTGGTGGCTGGCGTGCGCTGGGACGAACACAGCGAGTTCGGCTCCGAATGGAGCCCGCGTATCGCGGCCAGCTTGGACATCAACCAATACCTGCGCCTCAAGGGCAGCTACGGTCACGGCTTCCGGGCGCCAATTCCCTATGAGCTATACGTCACCTCCTACAAAAGGCGGGGCAAGGACGTATATCAGGCCAACAGCGAACTGCAGCCCGAAACCTCCAACTCCTTTGAGGTGGGAGTGCAGTCCAACCTGGACGTGGCCCGGGGCCTGGACATGGAGTTGACCTATTTTTACATCGACATCGACGACATGATCGAGCCGGTGCTCAAAAGCTCCTCAAAAAAAGGCTCCACCTACAAGTATGAAAACATCTCCGAAGGTCAATCCAGCGGCGTGGAGTTCCTGGGCAGGATAAGGCTGCCCCAAGGATTTAGTTTCGGCGCCGGCGCAAGCTACATGAAAACCGAGAACAAGGACACCGGCCACCAGTTGGCCGACCAGCCCGAGTTCAAGGGCAACCTCAACGGCGAGTGGCATCTGGCCAGTTGGGGATTGCGCGCCCGGCTTTCATACACCTGGTATGCGGGGATCGAGGACGGATCGGGCAATTCGCTGGAGGATTACTCGCTCCTGGACGCCTGGGTGGGCAAGGACCTGGTGCACGACCTGCAAGTCTACGCGGGCATGAAAAACATCCTGGATGAAGATCCCGCAGACTATAGCATCCAGCCGTCGTTTGTCTACGTCGGCCTCAAGTGGACTTACTAGCCCTGAAGGACCGCGCAAACGGATACATGATAGGAGATGAGGCCGATGTCTTTAGGCAAAAAAACCGCAATCCGCTTCATGCTGGTATCAATGGTGTTTTTGGCGCTGGGCGTGCTTGAGGGACTTATGCACCCAACCAAATTTTGGTTCAAGGACTTCTATTCCCTTGTCCTGGGCCTGGAGCCGCAGCACATCAAGCCCTTTTTCGGCCATTTCATCAGCAAAATCCACACCCATATCTCCTTGGTGGGTTGGGTGACCACCGGCCTCATGGGAATCTTTTACTTTGCGGCCGAAGCCATCAAGGGCGGCAACAGCTACCGGCCCATGTTGTGTACGGGCAACCTGTTCAGCCAGGTGGCCGGGGTGTTGTTGTTGGCCATCGGTTTTCACATGGTGGGCATGATGGCTGTCCCCACCGGACACCCGGCGGGCAGCCCGGCGTTTCGGGCCGCGGCGGAGGGAGTCAAACCGCTGGTGGTGGCTGGCGGCGGGTTGATTTTATTGTCTTGCTTTTTGTTTATCTTTAACATCGGCGCCACCTTGCTGGCCAGAAACCCAAAGGGCAAGGTAAAGGCCGGTTAAGTAAACAACCCCGCCGCAAGCAGCGGGGTATCAAGAGGAAGATTTCAGCTTTATAGCGCGGCAAGCCGCGGGGAATGAACCCCCGTATGGGGGTTCAATGCAATCACCTCCGCCGTTGCTTGCCCTGCATTCATCAGCGGAACGTCACTGGTTCCAGCGCTTTCAGGCGCGATTACGGGAGAACAATTCAGATGAATAACAAAGTAAAAACAATCAAGAACGTCACGGGAGTCGCCCTAGCCCTGCTTGCCCTGCTGGCCTTGGCGGCCGGACCGGCCCAGGCCAAGTCCTATGAGGCGAAACGGCAGGCAAACATCCTTATAATCGGCGACCGGGTGGTTGACATAGCCTACAACCTGGGCGTGCTCCCGGCCGGCATGAGCGTGCGCTGCTCCCTCTGGCCCATGTGTGCCAAGATCAAGGTCGCGGCTCAGCCCCTGGGATGTCCCGGGTGTCTGGCGGGCGCGAAAAAGGGCAAGCTGGGCAAATTCATCAAGGCCAAGGGCATAAAGCTGGCCCTTGTGGAGAAATCCAGTCCCTACTGCCTGTTTAAGCCCAAGACAAATCCCCTCGACTCGGTGGAGTACCTGCAAAAGCAGGGGGTGCAGGTCAAGATCGTGGATTTCAGCAAGGGAATAGTGCCGGCCATCAACCAAACCGCGGCCATATTGGACCGTCTCCAGCAGGGTAAGGCCCTGGTGGTCAAGTATCAAAAAAATGTGAAAAGACTAGAGAAAAAAATTGCCGGCAAGAAGCTGAACAAGAAAGTGGTGGTCTTGCATGGCACCTATCAGGCCCAGACCGGCAAGGCCTTTATCCAGGTGGAGGCGCCCGGCGGCTACACGGACCAATACATCCTCACCCCCCTGGGCTGCCGCAATGTGGGCAGCGCACTGGTGCCCAAGGGCAGAAAGCCCACCAAGGGCCGTTGGACCATCCGCAAGCTAAAGGGACTGGCCTCGGCCAAGCCCGACGTCATAGTGCTCACCGGCGACTCGGCGGCAATACAAAAGGCCCTGGCAGCGGCGATCGCGGGTCAAGCGGCGCTGTGCGGGGTGCCTGTATTCAGCCTGCCGGCATACATCGACTCCAGCGTGATCGAGCGGCCTCTGATAGTCGGCAAATGGGCCTGGGCTCTCGAGTGAGAACCCGGCCGAAAATCGGGGTTGCCAACGCGGCCGGCCTTTGTGGGGCCGGCCGCGTTTTTTAGTTGCCGCGTTTTATGGCTGCCGGAATTTGTGAAGCACAGGCGTTACCCGGTCGCTGCCTGGACACGATCATTTAACGGCCGGTTGTAGATTGGCCTCCCTCCCCCGGACTCGCTGCGGGAAAGAGGGGAGCCCGGGGCTAATGGATGGTGATCTGCCGCGAAATCCGGTCCAGGTTTCCCTCCATGACCTGGTACAATGCCGTGTTGCCGCTGAGTTTGTCCTGGACCATTTCCAGGGCTGCCTGGTACTGGTCTCTGGCCTCCAGCGGCTCCCCTTTCATTTCCAGCACAATGCCCAGGTTATTCATGATTTTGGCTTGGTAGCATTCCAGGCCGAGTTTTCGCACCTCGTTTAAGGCTGTGCGCAATTTGCCCACCGCACCTTCCAAGTCGCCTGACTGGCAGGCGTCCATGCCGCTGCGGTGCAAGTGGATTATGTGTTTCGCTCTGCATGAACAAGCCATATTTACAACCATGCCTCCTGTCGCTGGCGGGATTTAGGCCGAGGCGGCCACGCTTTGGGTCCACTCAATTATGTCTTCTTCAGCATCATCCGGATCACCGTCGATTTTGAGACCGGGTGTCACCAAAACGGCGCCCATGTCTTCCACCTTCTGCTCAATCGCATCCACCGCGCCGCAAAAGTAAGTGTAGGAGCTGTCTCCGCAACCGAACACGGCCATTTTCTTGTCATTGAGATTCAAACTGTCCATATCTTCGTAAAAATCCGCAAAGTCCTCTTGCAGTTCGATCTCTTCATCGCCCCAGGTGGAAGCGCCCAGTAGAAAAAGATCAAAGTCCTTGTCAAAGTCGTCCATGCTGGCTGAAGTGACATCCTTTACCGTGGTCTCTATGTCTTGCTCGGCCAAAACCTCCGCTATGGTCTGGGCGGTGGACTCGGTGTTGCCGGTGGTCGAACCATAGATAATCATTGCCTTCGCCATCTTGAGCTACTCCTTTTACTACCTGGTTTAGGCTGTAGTAAGGCACGCTTTATATAATTTGATACGTCTAACTATTAATTACACCATCACCACCAAAAAGCAAAGAAAAAATCGTTCTGAGGCGCCAAAAACAGAGGGCTCCAATCCAACTCATGCCCATGATTACAGGCTATTAGGAGCTTGTTTCGCTTCCAAGCCCTTGCAATGGATTTGAAGATTTGGCCGTGTGGACTGCCGGGCCGTCCTGCAAACCAACTGAAAACCGGAGAGGGCAAGATAGCTACTAGTAAATCCTCTGGTACATCTTGGGCTGGCAGGCCAAGTGATACTTTTCGGCTACACCTTTGCTTCCAAGGCGCAGCCTTCTGGTTTTCACTTGCAAAGGCTCCGTTCAAAGTTCGCAGACCGTCAAATCAATGGTGCCCCAGCAAGTTGCTTAACAGTTCGGGGCGCTTTTGAAATTAACGCAACGAGTTCCTTGGCTACAGTTCTGGCTACAGTTTACTCGGCAAAAAGCCGGTAAAACCCGCCAAAAACGGTTTAAAATGGCAGAATCCGTCCCCTTGGGCTGCCTCTCACGCCGAAGACACGGGTTAGAGTCACGTTGGGACTGCCAAATAATATCAGGGAGTTTACCTTCATGGTTGGCTCCCTTTTCATGTCAGGGAGCAGATGTAGAGTAGACATTTACAATTTGTAAGAACACGTAAAATCCTAAAAAATCTGTTTTTTGAATTCAGCCACGATTTGCGGCCTGACATTGGAAGGCAGCAGACCTCAAGTACGATAATTTGATAAAAGGCAGGAGGACCTTCCTCACGCGCACATAGAGTTTGGTGAATATAGTCGGAGCAAGGTTACTTACATCGCACCCTCATCCCGTCGCAGGTAACTTGGCACCATAGGCGTCAATGCAAAACTTTGGTTTTGTAGATCTTGCTTGGCTTCTTTGGACAGAAAACATGAGGGCTTTCACCCAATGCTGTGATTAGCCAAAATTGATTCTCTAGCAGCTTGGGGACCACTATCCTAATCTAATTCATGTTGACCACGTTCGGGGGGAAAGTCTCGTATCGCGGCCATGGCGGCACACATTCCAGACGGCTGTGGCAGGGCCTGTGATGTCACTGATGCGGGCATTTTGGCCAGAGCACAAACCGTGTAGCGCGGGAGGTGCCAGAGCCAGGATATGACGCCCCTGGAAATAATAAACCCGTCTATTTTGGAGAGCCCGCCCACTGATTAGAAGCGTAGCTTTTACCATTTGCCCTGACTACACACGCCCAAAGGCTCACAAGAAATTTTTTAACCCCAAATGGTTATATTGCCGCATGAATTCACGCTTTCCACTTCTAATATACACGGAGAGAAATGACAGCCCCTCTAACCAAAGAGCATAACGTTCAAGCCCGGGCTCCGTGCAGGTGCGGCAGGTTTTATCCCTTCCCACGCGGCGGCGGATTATTTTAGCTTTGCGTGAAAAGAATATATCCTCTATGGATTTTGTCTTTATATTGCCGACGGCAAAGTCCATCAGGGGGCATAAGTGAACTTGGCCGGTGCTGCGCACAAAAAGATAATTATATCCGCAGGTGCAGGGTTTTTTGATCCTACCCTCCCGGAACAACTTAGCCAAGTTGCGGTTATGATAACTCCAACCGCCATGATTTCCCTCAAAGAACTTGAGCATGTCCCTGCGGTCCTGCGCCGAGAAGGCCAAGTTTTGGGCAATGTCCTGATTTCGATAGCGGCCCGGTGTGACGATGCAGGGCGAGATAATGGTAAAAAGTCCATTGGCGGCAGCAAAATCTGCGATGCCCTCCAATTGGTCAATGTTGATTGGCAGAACTGTTGTCTTGAGGCCGATGACGAGATTGGGGTGCTTTTTTTTAATTTCAATCAGACCCGTTATGGTTTGAGACACCTTGTCCCAGGCTCCAGGGACCCGCCTTATTTTGTCATGCGTCTGGTTGGTGGCGTCCACGGCACAGGCCAACACTAACTGAATATCAGCCCGGCCCAACTCCGTTGCCATTCTTTCGCTAATCTCCAGAACACGACGTGTGAGCAGTCCGTTGGTGGTAATGGCAATGGAGCCCAGCCGGGACAAATTGCCGCGCTTCAAACGGCAGATGCCTTGGATAAGGTCCGGCAAATCCCGGCGCAGAAACGGTTCGCCGCCGGTAATATCCAGTTCGCGCAGATCTGAAAACAAAGATGACGACAAGAGCCGCAGCCACTGCTCAAGTGGCAGTTCCGGTACTGACTTGGGGGTTTTCCAAATATTGCACATGATGCAACGGGCCAAGCATTGATTGGTAACCTCCAGGGTAAGGGCTTGGGGGCGACTGGGTTTACCGGCTGACCTCAAATATTTGAAATACAATCCCCTCAACAACAACCGGAAGGCCAGACGGTGAGGAGACTTTTTCACGGACCCGCCGGTTCCCATGTGTAAACTGCCTTGCGCAGGAGGCATCGGTCCTCCACCGCCATGTCGTCTCCATCGGATACCAACGCTCTGCCCAAACATCCGCCGGCGCAGTGTTCTTTTCCCGCGCAATGGCGGCACTGGAGAATTCCAGATCGCCGTTTGGCAACCAGACCGGGCAGGTTGCTCCAAGAGGCGGCTGCCTGACTCAGGACTTCAGCGACCGAACGCTGGTGCACTTGGGCAACCGCGTATTGGGGAAAAGGCAACATGGTACATGGATAAAGGATGCCCTTCCCATCTATGTAGAGATGTTCACCGCATTTGCAGGCCAAATCATCCGGGGCACCCCGCCCCCGGTACCATTCCAGCGCTGCGATATTGCCCATCGCTCGGTAACTTTCTCGGAACTCGGCATCGGTGTGGAAACGTTCCAAAAGCTCTTCATATTGTCTGGGCTCGGGGAGTGAGAGCTGCCCTGCGGATTGCGCACGCCCCGCACACACCAGGGTGCCGCTAATCACGGCGCCAATTCCCATGCGGTGCAGGCGGATGACTAACTCAGGCAGTTCGTGGATGTTTTGCCTGGTTTCGGTGAATGCCACTTTGCAGTTTGCGGCCAAACCCGCTTCAACAAGCAGATTCAGCCCTCGCCAGGCCGCCGCGAAGCTACCTCCACCGCGTATAGCGTCGTTTATAGGCGCGCTAGCGCCATCCAGGCTAACCTGAATAATCAGACGCGACCATTGCAAAGCTGTAAGGCTGTAAACATCAGCCTCGGTGAGCATGGTGGCATTGGTTTGCAGACATAACGTTTCCAGTCCTGGTTGTTGGAGGGAAAACCTCAAAATATCCAACCACCCAGGATGGGTTAGTGGCTCACCGCCGGTGATGGTCAACTCTTTCACCCCCAGGCGGATAAATGACTCTATGGTCTGCTCAAGCGCCTTGGCTTCCAGCGAACCCTCAATGGCATGAGCACCACTTTCGGGCCAGCAATGCACACAAGCCAAATTGCAGTTCTGGGTAATGGCCAAGGTCAACGAACGGGGAGCCGGCAATCCGGCATTTTTCAATATATATTGCAGGTCAGCTTGGTTGCCTGGATTCATGCCCATTACACGTTCCCACGGGCCCGCGGCAGATGGTCAGTTCCCCTTTTGGGGGATCTTGCTAACCATCCGCGGCGCAATGGCCTTGAAAGACCACTTTTTTAAGCAACCCCACCACACCCCCGCCTGGTAGGAAAGCTGGTCGGAACTGAAATACGCCAAGAATGAAAGGAGATTCTGGCGGGGTTTTTTAATCCAGTATTCCACAAAACCGCTAGCCAAATGCATCCCGATTATGCAAAAAGCCAGAACGGGCAGCAAGGGAAACAGGATCAGGGCCCAGATGAGATAGTAACGCGAAACAAAGGCGCAGACGTTGTTTAAAAAGGCCAAATAGCCGCGCGGCACTGACCATAGGACAGCCGAATAATCGAGCTCCAGGCCGCTCATGCGCGACTTGTTCCACTTAAACGCAGCGTCCAGCAGCGCAATGGCTGGACAGGCCGCGGCCAAAGGCCAGGTTCCGGCTGCCGCCGAAACCACGGCGGCCGCCCAAAATAGCGAGGCGCCAAGTGGAAAGACGAACAGCTTCCTGCGCATGAGGTGCCTCTGCTGTAGAAGCGGCTCTGAGGTACCGTAGTCAAAACGCCTGGAGCAGAAGGCGCCCAGCTGATTGCGGTGTTTATGATAGACCTTGCCCATGGGCCGGTATTCGACGTGAAAGCCGGCATCCTGTATGCGCCAGCACAGGTCCACGTCCTCACCCACGAACATGTCCTCCTCAAAGCCATGGAGGCTCGCGAACAAATCTCGCCGCACCAAAAAGTTACAAGAGGGCACGTAGAGCCAATTTTCCTTGGCCTGGGAGCGACGCGCCCGGCGTCCCATGATCAAAGATGATTTAACTTCCTCGTATCTGTCCAGCCCGGATTCCTTAAAATAGGCATCCACCATGCCCCCGACAGCGCCTGTGGCGGGGTCCTTGAAATATGCCACCAGTTCCCGCAGCCATAAGGGATCAGCCAAGCAGTCGGAATCAATGAACGCCAGTATAGAACCTCTGGCCTTTTGGGCCGCTAAATTGCGGCAGTAAGGGGCCTGTCTGTTTTTCGCCACCGCAACAAGCCTTACGGGAAATTCGGAAATCACTTCCCGGGTATTGTCGGTGGAGGCATCGTCCACCACGATGACTTCGTAGCGGTCCCTGGGATAGTCCAAACGCTGCAAGGATTCCAGGCAATCCCGGATTTCCAGCGGCCGGTTGTACACCGGGATGATTATGGAAACCAGGGGCAATTGTTCCAAGGCCGGCTGCCCCTTTTGTTCC
>JANQFN010000529.1 GCA_028277825.1 Desulfarculaceae bacterium | reverse complement strand
TTGGTGGTGGAGAGCACCACGGTTTGGCCGCTGAGGTCCTGGGCCAGGGCGGCGTGGGGCGAGTTGTCGCCCTGGAAGCCGGGCACCATCACCCCGCCCCGCTCGCCCCACATCAGCCAGGCGGGGTTGGCCCGCTTCAGGGCCCGGGCCTGGTCCAGTTCGCCCACCAGGTGCACCGCCTCGGCCCCGGCGGTGAGCGCGGCGATGATGGTGTTGCTGGCCCGGATCACGTCCAGCACCACCACGCAGCCGCGCAGTTCCTCGGCCCCCTGGACGCCGTCGAATATCTCTACGCGCACCTTTTATAATCCTTGCCGGCTCAGGCCGGAGCGCTGTCGGTCAGTTGGGCGTGGATAAAGGCCACCCTGGCGCATTCTTCCACCAGCTCGGCCAGGTTCTGGGCCCGGGTGAGGGAGGCCCCCACCGCCACCATGCCGTGTTCGGCCAATAGCACCGCCTTGGCCTGGTTGCCCTCGAAACCGTGGCGCACCGGGCCCACCAACTCCTCACCGCCCTCGCCCGGGGGCCCCACCACCGGCAGCCGGCCCAGGATGCGCCGGGCGTGCACGGTCAACAGGGGTATCTCCCTGCCGGCGGCGGCAAAGGCGGTGGCATGGGGCGGGTGATAATGCACCACCGCATTCACCTCGGGCCGCACCTGGTAGATGGTCAGGTGGGAGGCGATCTCTTTGGTGGGCTTGTGGCTGCCTTGCAGCACAATGCCCGCCGCATTGCAGACCACCAGATCGTCTTCGCTCAGGTCGTAGAGGGAGATGCCGCTGGGCTTGGCCAAAAAGTTGCCGCTGTCCAAACGGGCGCTAATGTTGCCCCCGGTGGAGAGCTGCAGGCCCAACTTAAAGGCCCGCTGGCAGGTGCGGATGAACTCGCTGCGTATTTGCTGCTGTGTAGGCACGATACTAGGGCCACACCTTCTGCTCGAACACGCCGGTGCCGTGGGCGGTGAGCACTATGTCGCCCCGGTCCAGAATGCGCTCCATGCTGTCGTAGAGCTTGAACACGTCCACGAAGCGGCCCATGGGGGTGAAGGGCAGCTTGCGGTGCTCATCGGGCAGCATGTTTTCGTCGGAAAAGACCGCGTCGCCGGCGATCACCACCACGCCCTGGTCGGTTTCGATGGCCACCGACTGATGTCCCGGGCAGTGCCCCGGGGTGGGGAACAGGGTGATGCTGGGGCTGAAGTTGTGCTCCCCCTCCACGGTCTTGAACTCCACCCCCTTGAAAGGCGCCTCCAGACCGATCTTTTCGGACTCATAAGATTTGTAATAGAGGATGTGGGGGTCTCGGGCAAAGGCCAGCTCGTCGGCGTGGGCCCAGAACTCGGCATTGCTAAATAACTTCATGTTGGCGCAGTGGTCCCAGTGCAGATGGGTGAACAGCACCGCGTCTATGTCCTCGGGCTTGACCCCCAGGGCGGCCAGGCGCTCGTCGATGCGAAAGCCCCCGGGCTGGTAGGAACCGGGGTGATGCAGGTCAGCCAGCTCGGTGTGGGCCATGCCGGTGTCCACCAGGATTTTGGCCCCGTCGGCTTCCACATAAAAGGCGTTGGTGGGCACCTCCACCTCCTGGCCGTAACCGGTGCTGGGGTTGATGTACACGCCCTTGTCCAGGCTGATGTAGCCGGTGTTGATGGGATGAATGGCCACGCTCATGATTGTGCTCTCTCCAGGGTTCTCAGGCCTCGGCCAACAGGGAGCGCATCTCCTTGGCCCCCCGGGCCACGAATTCGTCGCTGTTTATATGATAGTCCAATTCCAGCAGCGGGATGTGCCCGGCCAGCTCGCCTTTCAGGGTTTTTATGAACAGCCGGTCCGTGTCCGGGTCGTAGAATTGTTTGCCTTCGGCGTTGGGCTCGGAAAATCCCTTCAGCGGCACCAGCACCTTCACCGGGCCCAGGGCGCGGTTGAGCTTGGCGGCCAGGAAGTGGGCCGCCTCCACCATTTCCTCGGCGGTGGCCCGCACCAGGGTGATGTTGCGGTTGTGCACGATGTAATTGCGCCCCGCCTTCCACTCATCGTCCAGGTCCAGATGGGGGCCCATGCAAAAGTAGTCGATGGCCCCCATGCTCACCAGGCAGGGCAGCTCCTTTTGGGCCAGGACGTCCAGATGCTCGGGCCGGGCCGAGAAGAT
>JANQFN010000484.1 GCA_028277825.1 Desulfarculaceae bacterium | reverse complement strand
CCCCGGCCTCCACCGCCTGGCGGTTGAGCACGGTGCCCGCCTCGGCCAGCCAGTCGCTGATGAGCAGCGCCACCCGGGTCACCATGAGGGAATGCTCTTGGATGTTGTCCAGCATGCCGTACTCCCGCCACAGGTCGGCGATCTCCTCCGTGGAGGGCAGGGGGGTGTCGGCGGTGAATACCGGGACTTCAGCCAAGGCGCACCTCGATCTTGCCGGCCAGGTCGCCGCCCTTGAGCGAATCCACCAGGCCGCGCAGGGTGCCGGCCAGCATACGGGCCACGAAGGGATTCAAGGGCAACTCCTGGCCGTCCAGAATCAGGCTCACCGGCTCGGCGGGCGAGGGCTCTTTTTCAAGGTTGGCCAGGATGAAGTCGGCCACGGCCTTGGCGTCGTCGGCGTCCAGGACCGGCAGCCCGGCTTCCTCACCCGAGCCGCCCCGGCGGGCCAGGGCCAAAAGCCTGCCGCCAGTGGGAAGCAGGGGCTGGGCATCGGGGGCCACCACCTCGATCTTGGGCAGGCCGGCGGTCTTGAAGCCCTCGGCCAGGACCAGGTCCAGGCCGGACATGAGGCGGGCGCCCAGGGCGCGGGGTCCGGCCCCGGCCAGGCCCGGGGCCTCCAGGGAGACCCCGCCCTCGTGGGCCAGGGCCACCCGCCGGGCCCCGGCCGCGGCCAGGCGGGCGGAGTCTTTGTTCTGGGCCACGGCGGGCTCGGCCACCGGGCCGCCGTGGCCGTGGTGCTTTAGGGCCCCCACCTTGAGGCCGCGGGCTTCAAGCTCGGCGATGACCCCCTCCAACAAAGTCGTTTTACCGCTGCTGCTGGCTCCGCAGACGCCTATCACCGGGACCATGATTCACTCCTTGGACGTAGTTCGCAGGCTGCTTTTCCAGCATATGTCATGGTTCCGGGGGGGTCAAGAATCGCGGCGGTGTTGTGGGCGGCGGCGGATTATGCCAAGCTGGGAGGAGATACAATTTCGCCTCATATGCATGAACCAAGCAGCCCTAATGGGGAATAGTCATGAAGTTTGTTGTTATTGTCTGGCTTATCAGCGGGCTTTTGGCCCTACTGCCCGCCGAGGCGGTGGCCGCGGATTTGTTGTTCAAAAACACCAGCGACAATCCGGTCACCGTGACGGTGATCTCCCCTTGCGGCCAAAACAACATGTACCTGGTGCAGGTGGCCGCCGACTCCGCGACTAAATACGACCTGCCCGTTTGCCGGCCGCCCGGGGCCCGCCAGACAAGAGGTCTCAGGCTGGCGGTGTTCGACCGCCGCCACAGTGCGCCGGGCATGCTGGCCATGTCCATCGCCGCCAAGGCCAACGTGGAGGTGCCGGCGGAGGTGATCATCGTGCGCAACGACTGCGAGGAGTGCGACACCCGCTACAGGATGAGCTGGATCCCGCCCCGGGGTAAGGGCCAATAGACCAGCAGCGACAGCCGGCAGAGGCAGAAGCCCCGGCGGGGCGGACAAGTTCTTAGCTTGGTATCAGTGCGAAGAATGCCAGCCCCGCAAGAGGTCCCGGCGGGGTAGAAGAGAGGCCCGGAAACTAGACCTAGTCCTGCGGCCGGTCGCTCTTGCCCGGCAGGCTCATCAGGGTCATCTGGCTGGCGGCGCAGAGCTTGGCTGTCCCGTCTTTGACCACCTCCACCTCACAGCGGCAGATGGTCAGGCTCTTGCCCGGCTTCACCACCCGGCCCGTTGAGACCAGCCGCTCCCCGGCGGCCGGGGCCAGGAGGTTCAGCTTGTACTCCACCGTAAGCACCGAGGCGTCGGCGGGCAGCAGGGAAAAGGCGGCGTAGCCCCCGCAGTTGTCGGCCAGGGTGCCCACCACCCCGGCGTGGAAGAAGCCGTGCTGCTGGGTCAACTCTGGCCTGAAGGCCACCTGGATCTCCACCAGGCCCGGCTCCACCCGGGTCAGCTCGGCGCCCAGGAATCCCATGAAGCCCTGGCGGGCGAAGCTGCGCTGAATGCGCGCGGCGAAATCGGGATTGGCGGGCGTGAAGGTCGTCGTCATGGCGCTCCCCGGTGAGGTCTGCCCGGAGTCTAGAACACCGGGACGGGCGGGCCAACTACTTTTCATGAAGTATTGAAAATAACGTGAATCAGGATAAGCCCACAGGCACACCGATAACGAAGCGATTTTGTCTTTGCGTTGACTTGTCTGAGCTTGTTGAGAAAGAAGATGTCGCTAAGGCAGCATATAGTGCAAATATTTTTCCCGGTCAAAATCTCTAAGTAATTCGTTCCACATTTTGGCTTGTTCGGAACCTGGTTCAAGGCTGGCTAAATATTCAGTTTTGATTTTCTCGGCGTTAGGTGCCTGTAGCATCAACATCACATAAACATAATTGACATCCTCGGTCTTCCCGCGATTTTGGTACCAGTGGGCTACCGAGCGGTAGCATGTTCGGAATTTATTTGCGGGGTAACCCAGCCTTTCCTCCAGCATACACTTGAAAAATTTTACCTCAACAAAAGTGGGCTTTATTCTTAAAACTTGATTCAAATATTTTAGGGTAGTTTTATA
>JANQFN010000418.1 GCA_028277825.1 Desulfarculaceae bacterium | reverse complement strand
GCTGTCAGCAGACACCGCTGGACCCTCTTCGGCCAGCATCCGGGAAAAAGTTATTGCCGCCCGTCAGCGGCAAGAGGCCCGCTTGGAGGGCCTGGGAATCTTTTGCAATGCCCAGATGAACACCGCCCTGACCCGGCGTTTTTGTAAGCTGACGCCAGAAGGGCTCAAGCTCCTGGAAACCGCCATGGAGCGTTTGCAACTCTCGGCCCGGGCCTACGGCCGCATCCACAAGATCGCGCGCACCATCGCTGACCTGGAGGGCGCCGACCGTATCGGGCTGCCGCACCTCAGCGAGGCCATTGGCTATCGCAGCCTGGACCGGGTAGTGGCCTGAAAACGGCAAATGATCCATGCCCCGATGAGTTTTGATTACTTCATCGCGGTTTTCGGCTCTCAAGGCCAGCCATTGATCCCAAAACAGAACTCGCTTCCATGGGAAAGGATCAGGCATCCTGTCTCAGAGACCGCAGCTCTATCGATATGCTAATTAAATTGGTTTGATCAAGATTAGGGGAAAAGCCACCCGCATATGGTGGTGTGGACACAAAACCAATTCTAAATCAGAATTAAGCGTAATAATGTTTGGCGCTTCAAAGCTACTTTAATTCATAATCCCGCCGCCGCGCGCCCATCACCCCCTCGTACACCAACGTCGTCAGCCTGAGCAGCAGCAAAACGCAGACCAGAATGATCATCAACAGCCAGCCGCCATTGTAGGATTTGTCCTCCAGAACGCGCATAAGCGCGACAAATGGCATCGCGAAGAAAATGATTGTGGCGACCCCACCCAGCAGGCCATACCACCAGAAGAGCCTGTTCTCCTCATGCGTCACTTTCACGTCTTTCTCTTCGCCAAAGCCTAACCAGCCCAGGAGCTTGCGTTTCAGGAACTTGAAGGAGCGCTCCCGAAGGTTTAGAACCCCAGTGTAGTCGAGCAGCATGTAGTAAGCGTCCATCTTGATGAACGGATTGAAGTTCATCACCAGCCCGATGGCGTTGGTCAGGGTGAACAGCGCGAACGCGTACCCCCATACCGAGTCGCCGCCTGAAAACGCCCAGGTCCCCCACAGCCCCAGGCCGAAAATCGCGAAACTAACGATGGGGCCGCCCAGCGACACCAGAATGCGCTGGCGTTTGCTGGGGAAAGTATACGCCGCCGAGGTGTCGCAGAAGAAGACGAACATCCCCAGATAGAACATGACGCCCATGCGGGGGATATGCCCGCCGTAATGCTTACAGACGACACCGTGCCCCAGTTCGTGGAGAAAGACTTCCGTCAACGACAACAGGTAGAGGAGCAGCAAAATTTGGGGCGATTTGACAATGGCACCCTCCAGGCCGGTGATCATTTTGACGAGCCAGGAATAATCATTTGCCAGGGGAATCAGGCTTGAGAGGCCCAGGAACAGGAGCAGCGCCAGGCCTAGGGACGTGAAGAAAAAGCGCGTTCGTTTATGAACGGCGGTGACCAACGCATCGGCCTTGGGGATAGAGAGGTTCAGATTAATGATCCGGTACAATCGCCGTTTCCATCGCGGTTGCCCGGCGTCCCCGTCGGCAAGCATGTCCATCTTTTGGAGCCGCTCGTATAGCTTCGTCAATAGGTCCGGCGATACGAGGCCGATTTCGTTGACATGGGCCATGTAAAGTTCATAAAACGTTTTGATGCCGTCCATGTTCCGGACGAAGAAGGTTTCGCTGGGGTCCAGCAGCAGTACTTTGCCACCGACCTTTTGCAGCGTTGAACTGGGATGGGCGTCTCCATTGTCCTCCAGGTCCAGCTGCAAGTCATGGCGAAGCTCCGGCCGCACGGACATGATCCAGGCTTGCTTTTCCTGCCCCTTCTCGCGCCGGTACAACATCATAGAAAGCACGCGCCGGTGTCCTCGCACCCGGAAAAATACCCTGTCCATCCACTGCTTGATCAGGAATAACCAGAGGGCGCTCGGGTCAACCTCCTCCAGATCGGATTTTATCTCCGGGACCTCGTATTCCTCAGCCTGGAATGGGTTGAGCGGGATGTCCGCGCTATATTCGATATCCACGACGATGGATTCGCCGTCAAGGTCGAGCGCCACGCTGAAAGGCTTGATCTCACCGTGCACCTTGGCCACCAATATAAGCTTCTCGCATGCCTCCATGGTCGAGGACAGGATGGTCTCCGCCTGCGGCGAGGAGAATCCCGCCGCCTCAACGTAGCTGCGGATGCCGTCCCGTAACAGCGGCAGCCAGCGAGAATCTGCCGGCGTCTGGATGGATACGTGGCTATTACTCAACGGGGTCCTCTGGAATCGCGTTCGGGTGGGGGGGGTGAATTCATACTCGCGGGGAACAGCCAACCCATTCTACCCTTGACGCAATCACTTCTCAAATGGGCCAGTCTCAGGTGTTCCTCGACGCCGGATTGTTGGAAAGCACCGCGCCTAGCCGGGCTTGGTCGATAGGTTTGTAGGTGTCCTTGATCTTGGCGCGCACCTCGAAAAAGCGCTTCAACATACACTTACCGTTAAAAGCACAGCCAAAGCATGAAAAAGGGCTGTCGCAGCGTGGAATGGGTAACCCCTCGAATTTGCGGCTTTGGGTGTCCGCCGGCTCCCGCAAATAAAAACTAGCCCATTGCTGGTTGACCAGGTGCGGCAGGCTCTGACCATACGGATTCTCGCAGTGCGTATCGCTGAGCTTAGCGAGCGCTTCCTCAGGTGACGCGCCGCTTTTTAAGAGGCGGCTATAATCCAAGAGAATGGGCCAGAACTTCATCTCAGGCGGCGCTTCATGCTGGCCCCTTGGCTCTTGGAGAACGCGGATCACCTCATCCGGCCGCTCCGCCTCCAGGAACAAAAAAGAGAGAAACGAGCGAGGCTCGATACCCTGGACCACTGGGGCGCGGGCAAAAAAGTTGTTCATGCTTCTCACCAAAACTCTGGTGAAAATGGTTTCGCCGTTGATCTTCTCGGCGAACATGCGCGCAAGGCGCCGCACGTCGTCCGTCCCGGCCTTGTGGATGCGAAACAGGGTGGACATGGCCTCGTCTAGATCTTTCAAATAAAAGCGGCTTTCTTGCGCCGGAGCGGGCGCAGGCGAGGACATGCCTTGGATGTACACATAATGGCTGGGGAAACCCAGAAACGAGAAGTCCCGGACATACACGGCTCCACCCGCAGCGTGGACCCTTTCCAGCACGAAGGCCAGATACTCCCTGTTCGACAGGTCAGGGATGGCGAAGGCGTCGCGGTACGCCGCCGGCGGAGCGGGCGCCATGAGTTGTTTCAGGGATGAGTGCACGTTGTTGAAGTAATCCTTGGGCGGCTGAGGGCCGTTCAACCAGTAGGAGTAGCTGTGTGGCAGCTCTTGGCGGCCCTGGTAGAGTTCCGTGATGCAGCGCTGCAGGGCGACGTCAAAGACCGGATCGCTGCCGTAGCATAGATTGAAGCTGTCATTGGTCTCGTCGATGACAAACGCGGCCAGAACCGGGATGGTGCCGCCCATGGTGCAGTCCTTGACGACCAATTTGAGGCCCCGGGCGTGCAGCGCTTCGATGATATGCCGCAGCCCAGGTGCGCTGAGCGGCAGATCTTCAAGCGGAATAGTGGGGGCCCGCAGTTTGCTCTTTATCGCCAAGCCCGAGGCGTAGCGCTCCATGACCTCGCATATCCCCTGAGTCAACGACTCCTCGGCCGTATTGCCGGAACACATGCCGGTGGAAAGAGTTACGAGTAGAAGAAGGTTATAGGGCAGCATGCGCGTCTCGCCCTGGGCCACGTCCCAGAAGGGCAGGCAGGTGAGTGTGTCGACGGGCAGCGCTTCCGGTTTGGCCACCGTTTCCCGCATGATTTCGGGAATGTCGCGCAGCAGGTCCACCACGGGGACTTCTTCCTCGTCATGAAACATGCGTTCAGGAGTGAATATCTCACCCGCGCATTTGAACAAATAGGAATAAAGGCATTGCAGCCGCTCGACAAACTCGGCGTAGGCGCTGGCCTGGCTATACTCGTTCGTGACACCTTTCCCATTGGAGCCGAGAGCGGGGTAGCTTAGATCCGTGATACGAACCGAGTGGCATCCCTCCACCGGGTTGAAGTACCGCTCGGACATGGGCGTCTTGTCTCCTATGCCAACGCTCCGGAGAATGTTTTTCACTGTTGCGATGGTCTCGGCGGTGGGACGGTCCTTATGGTTGCCGAATTCATCGTGCAGGGAAGGCTGCATGTGTTGATTCCTTCTTGTTTGGCGCGTAATGTCCCGGTTAATTCACGAATAACAATGGCATTTATTCAGTCCGGGTGACGTCATGCCTCGTTGTTTCCCAAGCGTCCCTCCAAAGGCTGTTATGGAGGGACGGCGACAAAAGGGATTTGGGCTCACCGCGGCCAGCTCCTCATTTGATGGCTGCGTGGGGACCACAAATACCGCCTCGTTTTCCTTGGCCTGCAAGATATTCACCTCGCACCCGGCCGACCCCTCTACGCGTTTCTCGGCCAAGAAGGTTATCATCCATTTTTTAGGTGCTTGTGGTGGAGTTAGAACCTTCGCTTCCTCCGTCAAGGGTGCCGCGAGAGGCCTTCGATCGCGCCATCAGTCGACGCAGCAAATTGAAGCCCAGACCGAAGCGTTGAGCCGCTCCTCGCCTTGCTCAAGCAATTTGTCGTCAGCGGGCTTGGCCGGAAGAATCAGCACCACTTCATTCTCCTTCGGTTCTATGATTTTGACATCCACGCCATCCTGGATGCTGCTCCCCTCTTCCTTTAGCACGGCGACCGGGTCAGCTAGCAGTCGCGCTTTGAAACCATCATCCGCCCATGCCTTGGCCACGATCCTGGTCCACCGCTTTTGCTGAACGTGGAAATCTGCCATGGATTTGCTCCTTTTTTCTGGTTGTTACTACTTGTCCGCTTGTGTTGAAAAAGACTCGTAATCGCCAAACTACAACTCTGAGGGGAGTCCCCGGATATCAATCCTCTGCCGTTAGGCGCTACTCGCTTTCTTTACGTGAAGGGTTATGTGAAGTATTGTTTGGAGCAGGCTTTGGCGCCGCTTCTGGTTCACGGCGTTTGAAGATCAGTCCATTATGATATGGAGTGCCTTCCCAAGGTCCGCTATGTTTCACCCAATTACTATATTAACTTAACTCGGTTAACGAGCCGGAGCAAAGATTTTTTGTAAATCATCGCCGCATTGTTTTAGATATTCGCATTATTGCTTTTGCGCCGGGTGTTGTACCAGAGGCAGGCTCTGGCATGCCACTAACATCATAATCATCACTAAAGCAGGTGCTATAAGGTTAGCTGAGCTTAGGGAACCGGAAAGTTGATGGTGTGAGCACCCTTGCCCGCCCTCTCTTAGCCTCAAAATCAGCTTATCGGTCCTATTTTGATTGTTCACGAGTTAAGAATCTCTTCAATTCAAGCCTATCCCTGGACGAAGACTCCCCCTCTCCTCTCTCCCAGCGACTGAGAGTACCAGGATCAACCCCAGTCTGTCTCAGGGACTCTGACGTCAAACATCTTGGGTTTCGAACAAAATGACTTTTAAGCACGCCCGACATATGCACTTGCCCTACCCTCCGGTGCAGAAGCCGCAATAAGACAACTGGCAGTTGCATTCTTTCTTGTGCGGCCAAGGACAAAAAAATTAAGAAGCGCCCCAGGGCCGGCGAAAACCCCGGGGCGCAAGTTGTGGAGAAGTATTTTCATGATGAGGTAGATTCACATGGTTTTATTCTCCACAACCCAAGCCTGAGCCAACAGGCGCAACGATCAATCAAACCAGATTCCATGCTCGGGCGGAGCGCCTGAACCATATTGAAAGAAATGCCGCGCCTCCGGCCAAGGTCCGCATACGCCGGGGACGCAGCTCCTTGTTCAGTGGGATGCAAAAGCCTACTTCTGCGAGGCCAAGGCCCTAATGCCTTGGAAGTTGTTCAAGGCTTGCCAACTGACGGCGCTCAGGCGGCCGTGCGAAGAAGCAGCCGTCCTCTTGAGCACCTGGTAGGCGTGCGGGCCGCCCACCTTGCCCAAAGCCCAAGCCGCCGCACAGCGCACCATGACATTCTCGCTGGTCTGGGAGAGCACTCCGATCAAAGGCTCCTCGGCTCGCTTGTCTCCGATCTTGCCCAGGGCCCGGGCGGCTATCTGTCTAACATGCTGGTCCGGGTCCTGCAGCATGGCAATCAGTGGCTCCACCGCCCGGGTTTCCCGCATCTCACCCAAGGTATAGATGGCTGTGCCGCGCACCTGGTCACAATGGGAATTGGCCAGTTGCACGATGGCATAAGGAGTCAATTCCAGCGCTTCCACCGGGCAACCCTGCCGCCTGGCCTGGTCGCAGGCCTTCTCCAAATTGGCCAGCGCATGCTTGGGCACCTTGCCTTTGGCCTGGGAATGGGTGGGGATGCAGCCCCAGAAAACCACGGCCGCGGTGAAAACCACTATCAGGTTGCTGATTAACTTTTTCATTTTTTCCCTCCTCGGTTCAGGTGTGATGAGGATGTCTTGAAGTCTGTCGCATCCTCATGAAACCCAGGCTAAAACCAAGCAAGGGATGTGCGTTAGGACGCTTGGTGCAAAAGGGGGTAAGAAAAAAGTGGAAAGGGCCTGGGAGCCAGGCGCAAAGTGAGGGTATTCTATCTTAGATTAGTAGGCCAGCCAGTCGTCCAGGGAGGTGATGCCCTCGCGCAGGGCGTAGCGGATGAGGTCAACCAGGTTGTTAATATCGAGTTTTTCCATTAGGTTGCGCCGATGGGTCTCTACGGTCTTAACTCCTAGGTGAAGCCGCTGGGCAACTTCCTTGGCCTTGAAGCCCTCAGCCAATAGTTGCAGGACCTCCCGCTCTCGGGGGCTAAGCACCGAGGCCGGGGGGTGCGAAACGTCTTCAGCTAGGCGCCCCACAAAACCTTTCACTACCAAATCGGTAACCTCCGGGCTGAGATAGGTTCTGCCCTGGGCCACCAGACGTATGACCGAGGTCAACTCACTGGCCGTGCAATCCTTGACCAAATACCCGTTAGCGCCGGCCTCTAGCACGCCAGCCACGAAACGCGGATCGCGGTGCATGGAAAGGGCCAGCACCTTGACGCCCTCCATCTCGGCCATGATCTGGCGGGTGGCCTCGATACCGTTCAGCTCTGGCATGGACAGGTCCATCACCACCAGGTCCGGACCCAACCTCTTAGCAAGCTGGACCGCCTCCCGGCCATGACTTGCCTCGCCCACCACTTCCATGTCCGATTCCTCTGACAACAGGCTCTTGATCCCATCGCGCATAATCTGATGATCGTCCACCAATAGTATGCGGCTGGTCATTATGGTCCTCCTCAATCCCCCCCCAACCGGGATGAAGGCACCGTCAGGCGGGCCTGGGTCCCCTTTGGGCGGGCGGCTGAAATCTCCAGTTTCCCGCCCAGAAGTTCTATGCGTGCGCGCAGATTGAACAAACCTAGCCCCGTTCCGGAGTCCTTGACCCGGGAAGCGTCAAAACCCGTTCCGTCGTCGCTTACGCTTATAGCCAACTCACTGGCGCCGGCGACCATGCTGATCTCCACCCTGCTGGCTTGAGCGTGCTTGGCGGCGTTGAGCAACAACTCGGAAATGGCCCGGAAAAGAAAACTGCGCAATTCCGCGTCCCCTATCTCCACTTCCCCTTGGCAGCTGAAGTCCACCCGCAGACCAAAGCGGCCGCGCCCCTGTTCGGCCAGCCATTCCAAGGCGGGGGCCAGGCCTATCTCGTCCAGCACACGGGGGCTTAGTCTGGCGGTGAGTGACCTGGTGTCGGCTATGGCTTGGCCCAGCAGTTTCAGAACCTCGTGCATCCTCTGCAATTGCTTGCCTTGGGCGCTCTCGGTGGCCTTGGAGAGCTTCAGCCGGCTGACGGCCAGAAACTGGCCCACGCCGTCGTGCAGGTCACGGGCTATCCGCCGGCGTTCCCGGTCCTCCGCCCGGACCAGTTCGGCGGTCAAACGCCGCTGGCGGGTGACATCCACCGCCGTGCCGATCGTGCCGCTGACCCTGCCGGTGTCGTCGGCCAGGGGTGCAGTATAGCTGAGAAAAGTCCGCACGGCGCCGTCGGCCCTGGTCACCCGATACTCCACATCGCCCAGCACCTGACCGTGATCGCGGATAGCCTTGAAGGCCCGTACACAATGACGGTGGTCCTCCTCATGGACAAAGTCAATAAAGTATTTTCCCAGCATCTCACGGGGCTGATAGCCCATAAGCCGGGCCGCTTTGGGCCCCACGAACGAGTAGGCGCCATTGTTGTCCAAGGTGTAGATCAACTGCGGGTTGGAGTCTACCAGGGAGCGATAGCGCGCCTCGGAACGGGCCAGGTCAGCGGTTCGCGATTCCACCTGCTCCTCGAGGGAAGTGTTCAGGGCAACCAATTCCCGCTCCCGTTCCCTCACTTGAATCCGCAGCTTCAACTGCCGCAAAAGAGCCAAACGGTGGAGCCAGTTGGCCGCTAACAAAAGCAGGCTGGCTGAAACCAGAGTTCCCGCGTTATGCAGGAGCCGCCCACCGGTCAAAAGCGGCGTGTCCGCAATGGCCAACGGCACCAGGTAGACCACCAGTACCGCTCCGGCCAGACTGGCCGCAATTCCCAGGCGGATGGGGATCAGAACCAGGGCCGCGATTAAAACCAGGTTAAGGCCGGCGTAGTAATCAATGCCGGCGCCACCCATGGCCACCAGCATGATTTCCAGCATGGCCGCCACGGTGAGGGCGCCGCTTATGGTGAGACCTTCCTGCCACCGCTGGCCGGCCCGCCAGCGGTTGAGCAGCCACAAAATTCCCATTATCCCGGCCGCGGCCAGGCGAAGGGCCAAAAACATCCCGAAGAAACCGGGTGCCATGCGCCAGTCCACCAACGCGAACAGCGGGACCAACACCATCCCGGCCAGGAAACCGATACTCAGACGCGAGCGCAGCAGTTCCACGTAATGCCGGGAAAAATCGTCTGACACTGGCTGACCGGGAGCCGAATCATTCATGTTTATCGTGTGCCCACGAGGTCTTAGGCTCCTGAGGCCCAATGACCAGTTTGCCGAAGCGGTCCCTCACCTGATCAGGTGTGGCTAGAGACCACTTGTCCCAGGGGCCTTGCTCGAACAGGCGCTGTGGACTGATACGCGAGGGGTGATACTCCTCCAGAATGGTGCCCTCCCGATACTCAGGCAGGCAGTAAAGGGCGAAAGCTGCCAGTTCCGAGCAAATCCAGGTGGATTTGGAGTTGAACGGATTGCGCCATTTTTTCAGGGAGGGAATTACCTCGGCTACCTTGAAAATCTTGTCGGTAAGCATGCCCACGATGCCCAACACGGAATAAGGCTGGCCCAGCTTGGCCCTGGCGGCGTCCAGAATCAAGTTGGCCCGCTCGCCATCCATACCCTGGGGCCGTTTGAAATAAACTTCGTATTCGGGTGCAAAGTATTTGTCCAGATGGCTGCGCACCACTCCTTCACCGCAGGCTTCCAGACAATACTTTTCATCTTCCACTATGAAGGCGTGGGAGATCGGCTTGCCGCTCACCGCCTCATCACCGGTGACTATGGTGATGCCGCTGGAAATAAAGCTGTCCTTGTGGAAGGAAAAGCCCACCAGCCCGGGCTCGTAATTGGTGCCGAACTCAGGCTCAACCTGAATTTTGACCAAGCTCATAGAATCTACTCCCCTATAAAGCAAGCACCCCGCCCAGGGGCAGCCTTTTTACCTTGGAGTCTAAGTGAGGTCTTTGCTCCAGGGCTCGGTCCAAACGCTGGCGGGCCAGGTCCAGGGGCTCGTTGCACAGGGTGAAGGTGCCCCAGTGCACAGGCAGCATGCGCCGGGCCCCGCTCTGGGCAAAGGCGTCCAGGGCGTCTTCGGGAGCCATGTGGCGCACCCGCAAAAAGTCGCGGCGATTGAAGGCGTCAATGGGCATCAGGGCCAGGTCGATGTCAAAGGCATCTTTCAGGCCGGCGAAATGGGGGCAACTGCCACTGTCGCCGGGGAAGTACACGGTTCGCTTGGGCGTCTGGATTACGAAACCACAGTACTTGTAGCGCAAAAAATCCAAGGTGACCCAATGCCGCCCGCCCAAATGCTTGCCAGGCCAAGCGGTGATCTTCATCCCATCCAGCCACAAGCGTTGCCTCCAGGCCAGGTTGTGAGCTTTGAGGTGGGGGGCGATGTTTCTCAGCTTCCTTTTGGCGTATGAGGCGACTCCCTCAGCGGCTACGAGGGTTAGGCTGGGGTTATCGGCGGCGATGGCCTTGAGGCTGGGCAGGTCCAAATGGTCGCCGTGGGCGTGGGACAATAACACCAAGTCGATGGGAGGCAGTTCGTCCAGCGCCAGCGGAACTTGGCTGCGGCGCTTGACAATCTTGGCCAGGGAGAAACGTCGGGAGAACATGGGGTCGATGAGGACGTGGTGACCGCTCAGCCTAAGGAGCACGGTGGCCTGACCCAGGTATTGGGCGAAATCGCCGCCGTCCTTGGGCCAGGGCTGGGGATCATCCACCGGGCGGGTGGGCAAAAAGTTGGTGTCCAACATGGCCTTGAGGATCAGAATGTATTCCACGGGCCAACGTAGCGTGCGGTTCAAGTTTTGAATAAGGCACCCCTTGCATGGGTGGGCAGGCCCGAAAGGCTCTTAATTGGCAAGTAAACGCGTTGAATTGTTTTCAGCGCATGCGCCGCTCGCCGTGCTTCATTGAGTCTTCAGCCTTTTCATGCTCCCGACGCACTCCGGCTCCCCGTTGGGCAGCATTCAAAGGTCTACCATTTCATCTTCCTAAGCGTTTCCCCACGAAAACACGGCAAGAATCGCAAATACCCTGATTCCAAGCATGGTAATCCATTTCCGTTTCGCCGGTCAAACTTGATTTTTATTTCAGCCAGTGATCCTGCCCCGTTTTTGTGGACAGTTATTTAAGCAGCCATCTTGACCATTTCATACTGAGCCGGGGTCATGTAGCCCAAGCTGGAATGTCTACGGCTGCGATTGTAAAAGACTTCAATGTACTCAAATACATCGGTCTTGGCCTGTATACGGGTTCGGTATTTGCGCTGGTTTACCAATTCGGTTTTAAGGGTATGAAACCAGCTTTCCATGGGGACGTTGTCCTAGCAATCACCCCTCCTGCTCATGCTGCATATCATGCCATGAGAGCCAAGCGTACGCTGATAGTCGGTACAGGCATACAGGCATACTGGCTGCCACGGTCCGAATGATGAATAAGCCCCACTTCCGGACGTCTGCGGTCCAGCGCCATCTCCAGCGCTTCCAACACCAGACCCTTGTGCATCCGGGTTGACATGGACCAGCCCACGATCAGCTTGGAGTACAGGCCCAGGATGGCCGCCAAATACAGCCAGCCCTCACCAGTGGGAATGTAAGTAATATCAGCCAGCCACTTCTGATCGGGCATGTCCGCTGAAAAATTGCGCTGGAGCAAGTTAGGCGCCACCGGATGAGAGTGTCTGGAATTAATGGTGGCCTTGACTTGAATTGCTTCTTCTGCTTGGCCATGATGCCGTTTGACCGCATCAGCCGTGCAACCCGCTTTTTGCCATGGTGCATCTGTCTGTATTTGAGCTCGGCATGAATCCGCGGGCTGCCATAGACACCACGGCTTTCACGA
>JANQFN010000377.1 GCA_028277825.1 Desulfarculaceae bacterium | reverse complement strand
CAAAACCGCTCAAACAAGCCATGCTTCCTGGCCAAGCGAGGCCTGGGCGAGAAATAAAAGGTTGTCACGGGGCGGCGGTGCGGCCTAGCTGATATCGGCTGACCCGCTTGCTGACGTCCTTGGCAGTGTCGGGTACAAAACGGAATTGTTGGGTTTCGCTGCGCTCTACCCAACCTACGCTATTCTTGGAAGGGCGCGGGCGAAGCGGCTGAGCAGATAGTGCAGGTTGGGTTAGGGGCGCCAGCCCCGTAACCCAACAAATCCTTTAAATACACCGATCCAATAACTACTTTTTAGGTCCTCCGTAGTCTTCCCTAAGCCTTTTCATCTAAATCAAAAAACATGGCCCGCCACATGTTAGGCGGGCCCGGAAAGCAACCTTTTTCCCTTTACAAACTCTTATTCTTCCCCTCACCCCAGATTCAGGCGGAAGTCCTCCTTGAGCAAGGCCTTGATTTCGCCCGTCACCGCAAAGGCCTCCTTGAGGGTATGCCGCTCCATCTCCGAAAGCTCGGCCGGGTCCACCCAGTTGTCCGGCTCCAGGCCCTCCTCGTCCAGGCGCTGCTGGTGCATGAGCCTCAACTGCATCTGGAACTCATAGGCCTGGGTGGCGCTCTGCATCATTTCCCTGGTGAGCACCCCGGCCTCGCCCAGCATCTGCAGGCGCTCCAAGGTGTTGGTCTCGGGGACTCCGTGTTTGAGCGACAGCACCCGGGCGAAATCCACGAAAGGCGCCAGGCCCTTGGTCTTCAGATCGATCTTGTGTTTGTGTTCGCCGCGCTTCTCGGTGACAAAGCCGCGGAACATGGACAACGGCGAAGGCGTGGTCATGGTGTCCTTGGCCAGCAAGCGCAGAAACACCTCCTGGCCCTTGGCCTTGCCGGTCAGATGCTCCCGCAAGCGCTCGCCCAGCTCCAACTGGCCGAAACCGGGCCGGAAGTCGAAAAAGATGGTGGCATACAGCACTTCCTTGGGCTCGGGCACCGTGATCCAGCGGTCGAAATAGCCCTGCCACTTCGAGTAGGGCTGGCACCACTGGTGATTGGAAGCCATGATGTTGCCCGGACAGCGGGGGAATCCGCAGGCCACCAGGTGTTCGATGGCCTGGCTGCCGAAGGCTGCGAAATACTCCTCAGCCTGCTTCTTTTGAGCGTCACTATCCGGATCGGCGTACATGATGCCGTTGTCCTGGTCGGTGCGGAAGGTCTGCTCCTTGCGCCCCTCGCTGCCCATGAGCATCCAGCAGAAAGGCACCGGCGGCGGGCCCAGCTCCTGTTGCAGCAGGGTAAGCACCCGGTCCAGGATGTAGTCGTTTAAAAGGGTGATCAGGCGGGTGATGTTGCCCGGCTTGGCGCCCTCGTAGATCAAGGAGCGCACCACCAGGGGCGCCCGGCGGGAAAGGTCGTAGATGCCCTCGATGGTCTCCTGGGCCATTATCTCCCTGAGCAGATAAAAGGGGCTGGAGCCCTGCATCACCATCAAATCGTGGCCGCTGATGATGCCCTCTATTTGGCCCCGCCGCTCCAGGGCCAGATGGTGCACCCGGCGGCGCAGCATCTCCAACAGGGCGTCGAAGCACACGGTGTGAAAACTGATGGCGCTCACCGGTGAAGTCATGATTTGGCGCACCGGGGCCTGGTGGTCGATGCCCTCGGCCACCACCTTGCGCAAGTCGCGGTCGGTGATGATGCCCGCGATCTCGCCGTCGGGATCGGCAACCAGCAGCGACCCCACCCGGGCCGAGCGCATGATGCCGGCGGCGCGTTGGATGGTCTCGCCGGCCGGGACGATCTCCGGGCGCCGGCGCACCACGTCGCCCACCTGGGCGGAAAACAAATACAAAGAGCCCTCGGTGGAGGCCGCCGGCCGGGGGCGCTGCAACTCGCTCAGGGCCTTGCCCACGTAATGTTCGGAGAGGAACTTCAGATAATACTGGGCGAAACGGGCGCTTTTGGCGGTGAGCTCCAGGAAATCATCGCGCGGGATCAGCAGACAGATGGAATCCTCGGCCGCCTCCACCTCCAGGTTGGACAGGCTCTCGCGAAAGATGCCCAGGGCGCCGATGGTCTCGCCGGGGCCGCGCAGGTCCTCCATGGCGGCCACCCCGTCCTCGCCCTTGAGGTGCAGGCGCATCTTGCCCTTATAGATCACCATGAGATGGGTCACCTGGCTTTGACCGGCCTGCAGGATTTCCTCACCCTGGGAATACGACCTAAGGGTGCTCTTTTCCAGTAGCCTTTCTAAGTTGTGGCGGCCCAGCTCGTGAAAGGGCGGGGTGTTTTGCAGAAAGGCCAGCAAGGTTTCCTGGGACGGATTGGCGGGGTCTGATGGGCTTGGCATGCCTGCTCCCGGGGGAAACGGGAAATATTACTCAGCCGACGCCTGCGCTGCCCCCCGGTCCCAGGCCGCTGAATCCAGTCTAGCCCGGATATTTCACGAAGGCCAGTGGTCCGGCTGCGCCAGCCAAGCGCTGGCGGTGTTGCCGGCTGCGCTCCAAGCTCGACGTAGCTTTGGCTACGCCTTCGCTTGTCGCTTGCCGCCAGCGTGCCGCTGGTGGCAAAGCGGGTCGTGTTATGTTTGGCTCCCGCAAAGATGACTGGCTCCCGACGCGGCCCCTTGGCCGCCCAAGCATTGGGCCGCCTTGCCAGCGCTTGGCTGGCTTTGCCGGGCTTGGGTACAAACCGTACACTGATAGCGTAGACGTTTTTTTCATAACACACCGATAAATGCTACCCGCATCGCCAATGCCGTCCAACCTTCGTGAAATATCCGAGCTAGCGTTAGTAAGTACTGAACCGGACGACCGCTGGTGCCTGCGGCACCCGGACCACAGCCAGTTGTTGTCCGCCACCGTTAATGACGGGATGACTACTGGCCATTGCCTATACTGCCTATTGACTTACCTGGCATGTTTGGATGAAAGTCTTTGGGACAGTTCCTATCAACAGATCACCAGGCCTACCATGCTGGTACGATCCGCCTCTCCGGCTTTTTCCTTAACTGCCTCTTTTTCTTTTCTTAAGCCCCCCAATAGACGCGGCGGTCGGAGACAATCCTCCGCCGCCGCAACCCCCCTCCCCTTGAGGGCCCGCACTCTTGACGGTCCCTGGCTCGGGCAAGCATGTGGGGGGCTCTAAAATGGGCAAAGCCCGCCACACCAGCTGGGCAGGCTAGAACTTAGAAAATGGCTCCCTTGGGAGCCAACTCCGTTTTCGGTGGAGTTTCATCATATAAAACCCATCCACCGCTTGTCAATAGGAAGTATCCAGGTAGGGTATTAATTGTTCCAGGCTGGTGATGAAGCCCTGTACGCCGGGGATCCGGGGGAAGTCGTCGTGGCCCTTGGGGGCCATGATCCAGGTGGCGATACCCGCACCGGTGGCCGAGATGGCCCCATTGGGCGCGTCCTCCACGGCCAGGGCCAGTTTCGCCGGCTGGCCGCTGAGCTTGAGCGCCAAAGCAAAGGGCTCGGGGTCGGGCTTGCCCCGCCTGATGTCGTCGGCCGAGACGATGCCCTGCACGTATTCGCTCAGGCCCTGACGCTCTAAAAAGCCTTGGGCCACGCTGGTGCGGGCCGAGGTGACCACGCAGCAAAAAACGCCGAACCGGGCGGCGGCCTGCAACAGCTCGCGGCCGCCGGGCATCAGTTTTGCGTAGTCCTGGTAGCGCTGGTCCACCAGATCGTGATAGGCGGCGGCCATTTCTTCCAGGGAATCGCTGATGCCGTGGCGCTCCCGGATCACGGCCAGGATGTCTTCGGAGGTGCGGCCGGCCAGCTTGTAGAATTCGCGTTTACTGCCCCCGCCGCTCACCGGGATGCCGTGGCCGGCCATGAAATCCACGTAGACCCAACGCATCACGTCCATGCTGTCGGCCAAGGTGCCGTCCAGGTCCAAAAAAATGGCCTTTGCCCCCTTTTCAGTCAAAAAAGCCTCCTTTTTGGCGTTGTCACACAAAGATTACGGGCACAAATCGCATCATTGAAGTATAAACTATATTGGGCTGGCCGCCAGAGACGATTTGATTGCTAACGTGTCAAAAAACCGCCAAAAACACCCCGGGGCCTCCTTGACTTATCCCGCCGCCAAAGCTATCATGCACACAACATAATGGGATAGTTCGGATCATGACCAACTATATCTTGGGATTTTTCGCCGATCACACCCTGCTGCCGGGCGCCCTGAACCCGCTGGGCGTGGGGCGGGGCACCGATGTGTGGGACATGGTGCTGGCCGCCGGCCTGGTGGTGCAGTTGGTTTTGGTGATCCTGGTGTTATTTTCGGTAATTAGCTGGGCCCTCATCCTGGCCAAGCTCCAGGCCCTCAGGCAGGCCCGCCGCCAAAACGACGAATTCGACCAGATTTTCTGGCACGCGGGCAGCCTTTCGGCGGCCTTCACTCAAAGCAAGCATTTGGAATCCAGCCCCCTGGCCACGGTTTTCCGCATGGGCTACGCGGAGTTGGGCAAGGTCTTGAACCTGGGGGACGGCGAGGGCATGCCCCCCGGGGTGATGCAGAACCTGCGCCGGGCCCTGGGCCGGGCCCAAGCCGCGGAGAACACCCGCCTGGGCCGGGCGGTGACCTTTTTGGCCACCACGGCCAACACCGCCCCTTTCATCGGCCTGTTCGGCACGGTGTGGGGCATCATGGACGCCTTCCGCGCCATCGGCGCCACCGGCGCGGCCAACCTGGCCACGGTGGCCCCGGGCATCGCCGAAGCTCTGGTGGCCACGGCCACCGGCCTTTTCGCCGCCATCCCGGCGGTGGTGTTTTTCAACCACTTCAACCGCAAGCTGGTGGTCTTGGAAGCGGAGATGGATTCCTTCAGCCAGGACTTTTTGAACCTGGTGGAGCGCGACCTCATGCGCCGCCACGGCCCGGCGGTGGAAGCGGTGCGTCCCGCCGAAGTCAGTTCCTAGGAGTAGGCCGGTGGCCGGAGTCAACAACAGAAGCCGCTTCCTGGGGGAGATCAACGTGGTCCCCCTGGTGGACGTGGTGCTGGTGTTGTTGATCATCTTCATGGTCGCCGCCCCCATGATGGTGCAGGGCCTGGACGTGAAACTGCCCGAGACCACCTCCGGTGCCCTGAAGACCTCGGAAGAGTTGCTGGTGCTCACGGTGACCAAAGAGGGCAAGGTCTTTCTGGACGAGTTTCCGGTGGGGGTGAAGGGCCTGGCCGCCAAGCTGAAAAACATCAAAACACGCAAACCCGGCACCCGGGTCTATCTCCGGGCAGACCAGGACGTGCCCTACGGGGTGGTGGTGCAGGTGTTGGCCGAGGCCAAAAAGGCCGGGGTGAGCAACCTGGGCATGGTCACCGAGCCGGAGCGGGTGCCCCCGCCCCAGAAGAAGAAGAGTTAGTGTCCGCGGCGGTCTTAAGTCGCTTTCATCTCCCGGGCAGCGAACAGATCAGCCTGGCCATCGGGGTCAGCCTGGCCCTGCACGTCATCTTGCTGGCGGTGCTGGCCTTCTGGCCCGG
>JANQFN010000169.1 GCA_028277825.1 Desulfarculaceae bacterium | reverse complement strand
CTCACCGCGTCGCCGCCGGCGAAGAGCCAGTCCAGGCTGGTTTGGCCGCTGGCCGGGTCGGCCAGGACGGCGCGGCCGCACAGGTTTTCGTCGTCAGCCCAGGGGCCCAGGCAGGATAGCTCGGGCTTCTGGCTTATGGCGGCGATGATGGCCCCGGCGGGCATGGTGAACTCGCTGCCCGCGATTGGCTGCGGGCTTCTGCGGCCGGACTCATCCGGCGGACCCAGCTCGGCCTTGAGGCAGGTGAGGCCCTCCACCCGCCCCTTGGGCCCGGCGATGGCCTGGGGCACGGTCAAAAAGGCGATCTCGATGCCCTCGGCCAAACAGTCCTCGATTTCCTCCTCGTGGGCCGGCATCTCTTCGCGGGTGCGCCGGTAGGAGATGGTCACCTTTGAGCCCAGGCGTCGGCAGGTGCGGGCGGCGTCCATGGCCGCGTTGCCGCCGCCCACCACCACCACCTCGTCCGCCGGCTTGCCCTGCCGGCCCAGGGATACGCCCCGGAGGAAACTGACCGCATCCAGCACCTGGGGATAATCCTCTTCCTGAGGCAGGCCCAGGTGATAGCCCTCTTGGGCGCCGATGCCCAGGAAAACGGCTCCGAAGCCTTGTTCCCTAAGCTCCTCCAGGGTGAAGTCCCGGCCCAAGGCCTGGTTGTAGACGATCTCCACCCCCAGCTCGGTGATGGCATCCACCTCGGCCGAGATCACCTCCCGGGGCAGGCGGTAGGCGGGGATGCCCAGGAAGGTGGTGCCGCCGGGGACCTCCTGGGCCTCGAAGATAGTTACCTCATGGCCGGCCAGGGCCAAAAAGTAGGCCGCGCTGAGCCCGGCCGGCCCGGCGCCGACCACCGCCGCTTTATGACCGCTGGGCGGGGCGGTCCGGGGCCGGGGGTAGCCGCCGTTTGCCAAGGCGTGTTTGGCGGCCACCGCCTTCATGGCCCTAATGGCGATGGGCTGGTCCAGCTTGGCGCGCAGGCAACCCGGCTCGCAGGGCGCCGGGCAGACCAGGCCGCAGATGTAGGGCAGCGGGTTGTCCTGGCGGATGATGCCCACCGCCTCGGTGTATTTCTTCTGGCCGATCAGGGCCAAAAAGGAGGGGATGTCGATGCCCGCCGGGCAGTCGCTCTGACAGGGAGCCACCGGAGGCTTGAGGCAGTCAAAAGCCACGCAAGACAGGCCCTGGGCGTGCTCCTCCCACTCGTCGTGGAAATACTCCAGGCTGCTCACCAGGGGCCAGGCCGCCGGCGAGCCCATCTTTTCCAACTGGTTGCCGATGGCCGCCAACTGCACCAGGTGCTCGGCCCCGGCCTTGCGCAAGGAGAGCTGGATGATCAGACGCACCGCGTGCCAGGTGAGGGTGCGGCTGGCCTCGCTGGGGTGGTCGCCCAACTGGGCCAGGCGGATCAGGGCGCGGCGGGTCAGGTCCACCAAGCACCAGTCGGCCCCCACCACCCAGATGCCGCCCAGGCCGGGGTTGACTCCGGAGATCATCATCTCCTCCGGGGCCAGGGGGGTGCCGGCCAGGTTCAGGGAGAGAAAGCCGCCGGCGCCGGCATCCAGGGCCAGGGCCTTGGGGCCGCCGGCTTCGCTGAGCCCGCCGGCCAACTCCAGGGCGTCGATCAGGCGGCCGCCCAGGGGCAACTCCACCAGGCCGGGGCGGTTCACCACGCCGCTAATGCTCAGAAGACGGGTGCCCAACTGGCTGCCCACCCCCGGGCTGAGGCCCGGCTGGGTGAGGATGCGCCGGATCTGGTACCAGGTCTCCAGGTAGTGGGCCAGACGAGGCTTGCCCTCGCTCTCCGGAGGCGGGATGGCGCTGATCAAAACCTCGGGCTGCAGGACGCTGCCGGCGGGCAGCTCCTGCCGCTTGAGTTCGTCAAAGGCATCCAACAGGCGGGGGCGGTGATCAGCCAAAAGCGGGTCCAAAACGATCAGCGCCCGCCGGGCCCCGCTCACCAGGTGGGCCAGGTACAGGGCCTCGATGAGCCCGAAGGGGTCGGCGGAGAGCAGGGCGTCCTCGGCCAGGGAGTCGGGGTCTTTGAGGCGGGCGTCCACCAGCATCTCGCCGCCCGCGCCCTCGTGTATGAAACTCCACCAACTCAAAAAGGCGGGGCTGGCATCAGCGGTGCGCAGGCGCAGGCCCGAATCCCGGATCAGCACCACCGCATG
This sequence comes from Desulfarculaceae bacterium, assembly GCA_028277825.1. GTDB lineage: Bacteria > Desulfobacterota > Desulfarculia > Desulfarculales > Desulfarculaceae > Desulfoferula. The sequence goes on along the minus strand of JANQFN010000169.1, from coordinate 9,499 downwards.
CAGAGGATCCACACTGTCTTGAGCGAAACCGCCGGCCGCCCGAAAGCCCTCCAGGCTGGCCAAGGAATCATCGGCCAGGCGCTGGCTCAGGGGGTGGCTGATTCTGGGGTCGCTGAGGACGGACACGCTGTCTGCTCCGGGGCAATGCCTACTAATTCGCTAGATAAATCCCTGGCCGGACTAGTGAATTATAGTGCAAATCGGCCCGCTGGGCAAAAAAAAGCGGCCTGTTTATAATTAGTTAAGATAATCGACCGCTTAATGAGGCGCTTGTCATGCAGGTGCTTCATTTTTTTGACCGCACCCAGAGCCGGGCAGGCTATGATGGTCTTAGACGCTGAGTCCCCATGCGAAAGGAAGCCGCGGTCATGAGCCAGTCTCCCAAAAGCCTGCCCCTTTCCGAGATCATCCCCCTGGCCCTGGAGAGCCTGGGGGTGGCGGTGAGCATCATCAGCCCGGAGGGTGAACTGCTCTACTTCAACCAGCGGTCCACCGAGATCCTGGACCGCAAACCGGAATACATCGGCCAGGACGTGCACAGCCACCACCAGACCGAAGCGGCCAATGAAAAGCTGGATGCCATGCTGGACGCCTTCAAAGGGGGCGGAAGGGAGCCCTTCACCTATCGGGCCAAGCCCTACGGCAAGGTCATTGAGGTGACTCTGGCACCGGTTACCAAGGAGGGCGAACTGGTGGCCTGCGTGCAGTCGGTGCGGCCCCTGGAGGAGTCCGGTTCCTAAACCATACACCTGTACCAGACAGGATTCGTGGCTTTACGTACCAGCAGCAGATCGCCCTTGAGAACTAGGTTAATTTAACTTTGAAGTTTTTTGGGGGAAGGGGAGTTTGAGGGCACCCATTCGGGTGTTCAGGATTAAACCCGATCATATCTCCCCGAATACGAAGGTTAACAATACGAAGCTGGACACTAAAGTGCCGCATGGCACCCTTTTTTTTCAAAAAAGGGGTTTCCCCTCAAATCTTACTTCTTCTCTAAAGGCTGTTAAGCCGATGAGGCCATGAAGAAGGGGTTGCCGGCCAGTTCGTTGGCCCGCTGTTGCCGGGCGCAGGCCGGGCAGATGCCCCGTTCCACGTGCGGCACCGCCGCCGGGCCCACCCGCTTTTTTAAGTGATCCAGATAGGCCGGCGGGGCGTAGGCCTCGCCACAGTCGGCGCAGATCATCAACTCGTGGTCCTTGACCACGGTGCCGGTGATGATGGTGTGCCGCCGGCCTTCGGGGGTGTCCTCCACCCGGATGGCCCCAGTGGGGCAGACGCAGGCGCAGGCCCCGCAGCCCACGCAACGGGTGGAGGGCCGGGTGAACTGGGCGAAGACCAGGCGGTCGGCCTCGGTCTCGATGAGGCGCAGGGCCTCGGCCCCGATCTCGGCGCAGACCAGCTGGCACAGGCCGCAGCCGATGCAGAGGTCGCAGCGCAGGCAGCGGCTGGCCGCGGTATGGGCGGCCTCATCGTCCAGGCCCAGCTCTATCTGGTGATAGTTGCCCTGGCGGTCGGCCACCTGGCGCATGGGCATCTCCGGCCGGCGCAGGTTGGTGCGGGCCATGGCGCTGACCTCCAAGGGCTCCTCCTCGCCGCGGCGCTGGGGCGCCACCTGCTCCGGGTCGAAGTCGTCGCCGCTCAGGTAGGCGTGGATAGAGGCCGCAGCCCGCTTGCCGGCGGCCACCGCCTCCACCACGGTGCGCGGCCCGGTGACCACGTCGCCGCCGGCCCAGACCCCCTCTTCCTGGGTGGCCAGGGTGACCTCGTCGGCGCAGATCAGGCCCCGGTCCACCTCCACCCCGGAGCCCTCTTCCACGCAGGCCAGATCGGTGGCCTGACCGATGGCCAGGATCACGTGGTCGCCCTCCAGACTCATGAGCCGCTCACCGTCAAACTCGGGGCTGAAGCGGCCGCGCTCGTCGAATACCCGGGTGCAGCGCTGGAAGCTCACCTTGCCGGTGCTGTCGATTTTTAAAGGGCCCCAGGAGTTGTGGATGGCCACGCCCTCGGCCAGGGCCTGCTCGATCTCGTCGATGTGGGCCGGCATCTCGCGGCGCTTTTCCAGGCAGACCATGTCCACCCGCTTGCCGCCTTGGCGTACTGCGGTGAGGGCCACGTCGATGGCCACGTTGCCGCCGCCCACCACCACCACCCGGGGTCCCACCCGGATGTCCTGGCCGCCGCGCACGTCTCTTAAAAAATCCAGGCCGCCCAGGACGAAGTCCTGCTCCACGCCGTCCACCGGCACCAGGCGGCTGACTTGGGTGCCCACGGCCAGGAAGATGGCGTCGAAGCCTTCTTTTTTGAGTTGCTCCAGGTTCTCCACCGAGACCCCGGTCTGGACGTCCACGCCCAGGGCCTTGATGCGGTCCACTTCGGCGCCCAGCACATCATGGGGCAGGCGGTAGGCGGGGATGCCGTAGCGCAGCATGCCGCCGGCCTCTTCCTGGGCGTCGAAAATGGTGACCTGGTGGCCCTTGAGCGCCAGGTAAAAGGCGGCGGTGAGGCCGGCGGGGCCGGAGCCCACCACGGCTACGGTCTTGCCGCTGGGGTCGTCTTGGTCCGGCACCGGGTAGCCGCCCTGGTCGGCCAGGGCATGGCGGGCCGAGACCGCCTTCATGGCCCGGATGCTGATGGGCTGGTCCAACTCGCCGCGCAGGCAGGCGCCCTCGCAGGGACCGGGGCAAACCAGGCCGCAGACAAAGGGCAGCGGGTTGTCCAGGGAGATGGAGCCGGTGGCCTCATAAAACTGGCCGTGGCCGTCCAGGGCCAAAAAACTGGGGATGTCGATGTTTGCCGGACAGGTCTGGTGGCAGGGGGCCAGGGGCCGCTCCAGACAGATGCCCTTGGGGCAGCCGCTCCCCGCCAGATGGTCGCTCCACTGCTGGTGGAAATAAGTCAGGGAACTGGTCAAGGGCCAGGCCGCGTTGATGCCCCGGGTGGTCATCTCCCGGCCCAGGTTGGTCAGTTCGTCCAGGTGGTGGGCCAGGCCCTGACCCCGGCAGATCTCGGTGACCATGCGTAGGGCCCGGGTGATCAGGGTGCGTTCTTCGCTGGGTTGGTTGCCAGCCAGGACCCAGTAGCGGTAGAGCACCCTCCGGGTCAGGTCCACCAGGCACTGGCCGCTGGTCAATACCTCCATGCTGCCCAGGCCCGGGTCGACACCTGCGGCCTGCAGTTCCTCGGCGGCCAGGGGGATCTGGGCCGCCGGCGGGGGCAGATAGCCGCCCATGCCGCCGTCCAGGGCCAGGGCCAGGGGCTCGGCGCCCGGCGTCACCCCCTCGCCCAGGGCGGTCACCACCTGCCAAAGGTCGCCGCCCACCGGGGCCTCCACCAGGCCGGGCTGGTTCACTGCCCCTTGCAGGGTCAACAGGCGGGTGCCAGTGTGGCCGCCCACGCCCAGGGCCGAATGCCAGTCCGCTCCCAAAGACATCACCAAAGTAATGTGGTACCACGTCTCCAGATCGTGCATCAGGGCCGGTCCGTCGGCTTCGGCCGGCGGTTCGGGGTGGGCCAGGATGCTGGGCTGGCGGCCGTTGATCAGCTCCAGGTACAGGGGCTTGACCCCGGCCGCACCCGCGGCGGCCACCTGTTCGGCGGCGTTGAGCAGGCCGGCGGCCTGGCCCTCCAGTTGAGGGGGCAGCATGACCAGGCAGCGGCGGGCGCCGCTGACCCAGGCGGCCACGTACAGGGCCTCCAGCAGGCCGTAGGGATTCTTGCCCAGAAGTTCGCCGCCGGCCAGGTGGCGGGGGTCCAGTTCGCTGGCGTCCACCACCAAAGCCCCCTGTCCGCCGGTGCGCATGAAGCGCTGCCAGCCCAAATACACCGGCTCGGCCTCGCCGGAGCGGTCGCGCAGGCCGGCGGCGCGCAACTCGGCGATCACCTCCACCGGGCTGGAGGCCTTGGCCCGCTCCAGGCCCTGGAAGCCGCCCAGGGACAGGTAGCGCTCCAGGCCGCCGGCCGACACCTGCTCGCACCAGGCCAGCAGGGTGCGGCCCAGGACCAGAGAGAGGCCTGTGGCCGAGTTCTCCACGGGCTCAGGCCACCGGGCTGAAGGCGTCGGCGGCCACGGTGGCCGCGAAGCGCTGCCGGCGGTGGTCGGGCAGCTTGTCGGCGGTGCCGAACTCCAGGCACTGGGTCAGGCACTTGGTCACGCAGGCCGGCTGGAGACCCTCGTCCAGGCGGTCCCTGCAGTAGTCGCACTTGACCGCCTTGGCCGCCGAGGGGTTCCACTGGCAGGCGCCCCAGGGGCAGGCGGTGATGCAGCTCTTGCAGCCGATGCACAGGCTGGGCTCGATGAAGACGATGCCGTCGCCGGAGCGCTTCTGGATGGCCCCGGAGGGGCACACGTTGAGGCACCAGGGCTCCTCGCAGTGGAAGCAGGGCATGAACACCATGCGCACCCGGGGAATCTGTTTGACCTCCACCGGCCCCACCGACATGTTCTTGCACAGGGCCGGGCCCACCGGCAGGCTCTTGTTGGTCTTGCAGTGGACCTCGCAGCCCAAACAACCGATGCAGCGCTCGGAGTCTTGCAGCAGATAATACTTGCTCATTTTCTATCCCGTCCCTCTTTGAGGGTTAGCGTCTAACCTAGGCCTTTTTGACCGTCACCACGGTTTCGGTCATGTTGTTGCCGCCGCCGGCCTTGTCATAGGAGGTCAATTTACCCTTCATCAGGCGCTGGTCGGCGATGCCCTTTTTGTAGGCCCGGGTCTGCAGGGGCACGGTGCGGCCGAAGCCGTGCACCATGAACACCGCCTCGGGGTGGATGAACTCAGTCAAGCTCACCTTGCCCTTGGCGCTGTAGTCGCCGCTGGTCACCTCCACGGTGTCGCCGTCGCTGATGCCCAACTCGGCGGCGGCGGCGGCATTCATTACCAGGGCGTTCTCGCTCATCAACTCGTTGAGCATGGGGTTGTTGGTGCTCTGGGCGTGGGTCAAATAACCCACCCGACCGAAGACCAGGTTGAAGCTGCCCGGCTCCTTGGCTTCAGGCTCCTCGAAGGGCGCGAAGCTGGGCAGGCCGGCCTCGCTCAGCTTGCTGGAGACGAACTCGATCTTGCCCGAAGGGGTCTTAAAGCCCAGGCCGGTGTCGCGGTCGCGCATCACCGGCTTGTCCACCATGGAGATGACGCCCTTTTCCCGCAACTCGGCCAGGCTGATGCCGGTGCCTTCCAGCTGGTAGCGCCAGATCTCCTCCAGGTCCTCGAAGTCCAAAAATTCGCCCAGGTCCAGACGCCTGAGTATCTCGCGGAAGATCCACCAGGCGGGCCGGCTGTCAAAGCGCGGGGCCACGCTCTGGTCCCTCAGATGCAGGGCCGGCTTGGGGCCGCTCTTCTGGGCGATGATGTTGCCCCGCTCCAGGTAAGTGGCCTCGGGCAGGATCACGTCGGCGAACCAGGCGGTCTCCGAATAGTTCACATCGATAGCCACGATCAAATCCAGCTTGTCCAGGGCGGCGCTTACGGCGTCCGGGTCCGGGAAGCAGCTCAGGGGATCGTGGCGGTAGGCGAAGTAGGCGGCCATGGGATAGGGCTCGCCGCTCTCGATGGCCGGGAACAACAGGTGCATGATGCCCGGGCCGGCGTCCCAGTGGGTGTACTTCCAGCCCACCCCGTCCACGCGCTTCTCATCCACTTTGGGCACCCTGTCGCCCAGCTTGTTGATTCCCTTGAGATCGTAGTCGCCGGGGCCCTTGGCGATGACCAGGCCGCCGGGGGCCTCGATGGCGCCCATGAGCACGTTGAGGATGTGGGAGGTGCGGCTGGTGTAGAAGGACTGGCCGTGGCGGGCGGTCATCCAGCCGGCGTGGAAGAACACTGCCGGCGCATCGGCGGCGATCTCGCGGATGGCGGTCTTGATTTCCTCGGCCGGCACGCCGGTGACGCCTTCGGCCCACTCGGGGGTGTACTCGCGGATAAAGGCCTTGAGTTCGTCCAGGCCGGTCACCCACTTGTTGACGAAGTCGGCGTCGTAGAGGTCCTCGGACAACACCACGTTGATGAAGGCCAGGTTCAGGGCGTACTCGGTGTTGGGCCGGATCATCCAAAAGCGGGTGGCCTTGGAGGCGGTTAGGGTGGCGCGCACGTCGATGTAGGTGCACTTGGCGCCGCGGGCCATGGCCCCGATGAAGTCCTTGGCCTCCTTGACCATCAGGGACTCGATGATGTTGCGGCCATAGAGCACGATGTGCTTGGCGTTTTTGTAGTCCATGCCCAAGGCGGTGCGGCCCAAGCCGAACAGGCTTTGGGTGGCGTGGTGGGCGTTGCGGCCGCAGGTGCAGTCGTGGTTGAAGTAGTTGGGGGAGCCCAGGGCCCGTACGAAGCTGGTGGTCAGATCGTTGAAGGGCCCGCCCCGGTCGGACAGGCAGATGGCCTTGGCGCCGTGCTCGGCGATGATGGCCTTGAGCTTGTCGGCGATGTAGTCCAGGGCCTCGTCCCAGGAGGCCCGGCGCCACTGGCCGCCGCCGCGCTCGCCGGTGCGGATCAGGGGATACTGGGGCCGCTCGTCGTCGTATTCAAAGGAAACCCCGGCCGCGCCCTTGGCGCAGAGGCTGGTGCCCATGGCCTTGTCGTTGGGGTTGCCTTGAATCCAGACCACGCGCCCGTCCTCCACCTCCACCTGGATGGGACAGCGCACCGCGCACATGCCGCACATGGAATAGACCGTGCGGCGGCCGGGACTGTCCACGCCGGTCACGTTAGGCGCCTTGTTGGAATCCATGGTTTTACGCTCCTTTTAATAACTCTGGGCTCTGCCCAAAAACCACCCGTCTGCGCCGCGCCCCAATCGGCCGCGGCCTCGGACCCTCCGGGGCCCCGGGCAATAGTTTGTACTCAAGTTCGGGTCCTAAACATACCCGAGTCCATTCCCACCGGCAAGATAGGAATAGCTACTTTATGATCATTGGAGCGACAACGTGGCCAGGGGGCTTGCACGGCGCCGCCGCAGTAACCAAGATATAATAAAAGAGGATTGGCGTCCAGTGGGCCCTTGGGGCCGGCGGCGGCCAGGCAGAGGGCCAAGGACCCTTAAACAAAGGACAAGCAAGGGACGTGACCGCTCTGATCAGCCAGAAACTGTTGACGTGTCGCCGAGGGCGGTGGTAAATAAGCCTGGGAGTGGGACAGTGCGTCCCATGCCGGCTAACGTCCTCTGTTACTTTTTGGTTACTTGCGGAGGGATGGCCGAGTGGTCGAAGGCGGCGGTCTTGAAAACCGTTGAGCGCAAGCTCCGTGGGTTCGAATCCTACTCCCTCCGCCACTATAAAGACATTAAAGCCCGCCGGGCTGCGGCTCGGGGCATAAAAGCCAAGCCCAGACCAGGGCCGGCCGCGGAGAGATGACCGAGAGGCCGAAGGTGCTCGCCTGCTAAGCGAGTGTGGGGTTAAAAGCTCCACCGAGGGTTCGAATCCCTCTCTCTCCGCCACATTTTCTTAACGGCAAGGCCCGGGCCAGCGAGGCCCGGGCCCCGCTATTTTGAGCGGTCTTTTTTTGAGGCGACGGCCAACGGGAGTCGCATGCTCTTCGCCCAGATCATAGCCTTCATCATGGTGATGGTGGTCTTTGAGGCCTACCAGCCGGGACCGGCCGAGCTGAGCCCCACCGAGTCCTATCTGGGCAGCCTGGGCCTGTTGGCCATGCTCTGGGTGGGGGCCCGGCTCAGGGTCAGCCTGTTCCTGAGCCGCCTCAACGGCCCCAGCCCCCAGGCCGACCCGGCCCGGGCCGCCCGCCGCCTGACCATGCAGCTGCACCTGGCCGCCTTGATCTGCCTGTTCGCCATGATCACCCTCATGGAACTCAAGCTCAACCTGCTCACCTGGCCCGGGGTGGCCACCTGGGAGACCCTGCGGGGCCTGTTGGCGGTGGGGCTCTACGTGCTGCTGTTGAGGGTGGTGTGGTCCGCTTCCCACCGGCTGGAGCGGGAGATGTCGCTATCGGAGGTGGGCCGGCGCGAGTTCATGCGCGCCCAGCTCAGGATGGTGGCGCCGGTGGTGTTCCCCTGGTTCGCGGTCAGCCTGATCCGCGACCTGGTGGTGCACGCTTGGCCCCAGGCGGCGGCCTGGCTGGACAGCGGCCTGGGCAGCCTCTTGTATCTGGCGGTGTTTCTGGCCCTGTTGGCCCTGTTCTTCCCGCCCCTGGTGCGGGCCTGGTGGGGCTGTGTGCCCCTGGAGCCGGGCCGCGAGCGCCAAGTGGCCGAGACGGTTTTGGAGCATACCAAGGTCCGGGTGGGCGGCATATTGAGCTGGCCCCTGATGGGCGGGCGCATGCTCACCGCCGGCATTTTGGGCCTGGTGCCCGGCCTGCGCTATCTGCTGATCACCCCGGCCCTGGCCCGGGCCCTGGACAACCAGGAGCTGGCCGGGGTGGTGGCCCACGAGGCGGGGCACGTGCGCTACCGTCACCTGTGGTACTACCTGGGCTTCTTCCTGGGCTTTTTCATCGCGGTCTACGCCCTGACCGAACCCATGGCCATCGTCCTCAGCGGCCTGGTCTACTGGCTGGCCGGCAGCCGCTGGGGCCTGCAGCTGATGTCCGACCAGGGATTTTCCGGCATGTTCAGCCTGCTCCTGGCCCTGCCCCTGCTGGTCATGCTGCTGGTTTATTTGCGCTTCGTCATGGGCTTTTTCATGCGCCATTTCGAGCGCCAGGCCGACTTCTTCGCCCTGAGCGTCATGGGCGAAGCCAAGCCCCTGGTGGGGGCCCTGGAGCGCATCGGGCAGCTTTCCGGCGACATCCGGCGGGTGCCCTCCTGGCATCATTTTTCCATCGCCCAGCGGGTGACCGCCCTGGAAAGCGCCCAGGCCAACCCCGGCCTCATCGCCGGCCAGGCCCGGCTCTTGAAAAAGAGCCTCAAGGTCTATCTCCTGGCCCTGGCCCTGGTGGTGGCCGCCGGTTTCGGCCTGCAGGGCCTGGAACTGGACACCTCCATCCGCCGGGCCACGCTGGTGCGCATGCTCAGCGAGGAGGTCAAGGCCCGGCCCAACTCCGCCCGCCTGCGCATGAGCCTGGGCATCGTCATGTTTGAGCAGGGCCGGGAAAAAGACGGCATCGGCCAGCTCAAGCTGGCGGTGCACATGGCCCCCTCCGATCCGGAGGCCCTAAACGGCCTGGCCTGGGTCCTGGTCACCGCCAAGGACAAGAGCCTGCGCGAACCGCGCTTGGGCCTGGCCCTGGCCCAGCGGGCGGTGTCGCTGGCGCCCAAGCCCCACATCTGGGACACCCTGGCCGAGGCCTATTTCGTCAACCACAAGCCCCGCCGGGCCCTGGCCGCCGCCCGCGCCGCCCTGGCCGCCGGGCCCAAGGACAAGCTGGATTACTACCACGAGCAGTTGGAACGTTTTGGCGAGGCGGCCCAGGCCGAGCGGCCCGCGGACAAGTAGATAAGGTATTTGTTGGGTTACGGAGCCCATGCCCTTAACCCGGATATTTCACGAAGGTTGGACGGCATTGGCGATGCGGGTAGCATTTATCGGTGTGTTATGAAAAAAACGTCT
>JANQFN010000362.1 GCA_028277825.1 Desulfarculaceae bacterium | reverse complement strand
ACCGGCCACGCGGTGATGGCCGCCGCGGACCATCTGCAGGACTTCGACGGCTCGGTGCTGGTGCTCTACGGCGACGTACCCTGTCTGCAACTGGCCACCACCCGGGCCCTAGTGGAGCGCCACGCCGGGGAGGGCAACGACCTCACCGCCCTGGCCATGGAGGTGGAAGGCGAAAACGCCTACGGCCGGCTGGTCACCGACGAGCAGGGCCGTCTGCAGCGCATCGTGGAGTTCCGCGACGCCAGCGAGGCTGAAAAGGCCATTACCCTGGCCAGCTCGGGCATCTTCGTGTTCCGGGTGCACCGGCTGTTGCAGTGCCTGCCCCTGTTGGGCACCGACAACGACCAGAACGAATACTACCTCACCGATTTGGTGGAGTTTTTTGCGGACAAGGGCTATAAGGTTGGTTACGCCATTGTCAAGGACCCGGACGAGGTGGCCGGGGTCAACTCCCTGGAGGAACTGGCCAAGGTGGAACAGGCCATGAGCTGCCTGACCGGCAGCGGCGGAATATAGATCATGTGTGGAATTATAGGCTACATAGGACCGGCCGACGCGGTGGAAGTGATCATGGAGGGCCTTTCCCGCCTGGAGTACCGCGGCTACGACAGCGCCGGCTTGGCCCTGATCGACCAGGGAGATTTCGCGGTGCGCCGGGCCGAGGGCAAGCTCTCCAACCTGACCGCCCGCCTGCGCGCCGAGCCCCTCAGTGGCAACATGGGCATGGGCCACACCCGCTGGGCTACCCACGGCAAACCCAACGAGACCAACGCCCACCCGCACGTGGCCGGCTCGGTGGCGGTGGTGCACAACGGCATCATCGAAAACTACCTGGAGTTGAAAGAGGAACTGGCCCAGCGCGGCCACGAGTTCTCCTCGGAGACCGACACCGAGATCGTGGCCCATTTGATCGCCAACAACCTGGCCAACGGCTGCGAAAGCCTGGAAGAGGCGGTGCGCCGGGCCCTGGCCCGCATCCGGGGCTCCTATGCCCTGGTGATCCTGGACAGCACCCAGCCGGACCTGATGATCGGGGCACGCAAGGACTCCCCCCTGATCCTGGGCCTGGGCGAGCCGGGCGAGTTTTTCCTGGCCTCGGACGTGCCCGCCTTTTTGGCCCGCAGCAACCGGGTGGTTTTCCTGGAAGACGGCGACGTGGTGGTGGTGCAGGGCGGCGCCTGGCGGGTCTGCGACCTTCAGGGCCGGGCTCAGGAGAGGCCCGAGACCACCATCTCCTGGTCGCCGGCCATGGCCGAAAAGGCCGGCTACAAGCACTTCATGCAAAAGGAGATCTTCGAGCAGCCCCGGGCCCTGGTAGACACCCTGTCCGGCCGGGCCAAGGCGGGCGAGGATCAGGTGTTTTTGCCCGACATCGGCCTGAGCGCCGACCAATTGATCCGGGCCAAGCGCTTGGTCTTGTTGGCCTGCGGCACCTCTTATCACGCCGCCCTGGTGGGCAAGTTCCTCATAGAGGGGCTGGCCCGCCTGCCGGTGGAAGTGGACTTGGGCAGCGAGTTTCGCTACCGGGACCCCCTGGTGGGACCGGATGACCTGGCGGTGGCCATCAGCCAGTCCGGCGAGACCGCCGACACCCTGGCCGCGGTGCGCGAGGCCACCTCCAAGGGGGCCAAGGCCATCGCGGTGTGCAACGTGGTGGGCTCCAGCCTGACCCGGGAGAGCCGCGGGGTGATCTACACCCACGCCGGCCCCGAGATCGGGGTGGCCTCCACCAAGGCCTTCACCACTCAACTGATCGTGCTCTACATGCTGGCCGTACACCTGGGGCGTCTGCGCGGGACGTTGGATGCCGAGGCGGGACGCGGCCTGATCAACGATCTGGTGCAATTGCCCGGCCTGGTGCAACAGGCGGTGGAGATGGAGGACCAGGTCACCGCCGTGGCCGAAGAATTTTGCACTGCGGAGGACTTTTTGTATCTAGGCCGGGGCATCTGCTATCCCGTGGCCCTGGAAGGTGCCCTTAAGCTCAAGGAAATCAGCTATATCCACGCCGAGGGCTATCCCGCGGGCGAGATGAAACACGGGCCCATCGCCCTGATTGACGAAAAGATGCCCGTGGTGGTTTTGGCCAATCGTAACGATGTCTTGGAAAAGGTGCTGTCCAACATGGAAGAGGTGCGCGCCCGGGGCGGGCGCTTGATAGCGGTCACCGAGACCGACAACGCCGCCGCCCAGTCCCTGGCCGACGCCGCCATCACCGTACCCCACGCCCCGGAGCTGTTGGCGCCGGTGCTCCTGACGGTGCCTTTACAGCTTTTGGCCTATCATGTGGCGGTGTTACGCGGCACGGACGTGGACCAGCCGCGCAACCTGGCCAAGAGCGTGACCGTGGAATAGCATGCCGAAAAACCCAGAGAAACTGGCAGTCAACTGATTTGAGCGGGAAGCAAGTTCGCAAGTGCTAGAAACTACTTGACCCCACCAGCGGCATCCCATAAATTTGATATGGGATAAAAGGCATTGAGTATGGATCTTTCGACATTCAACAACCTCGAGAGCAAGATCGAGGAACTTTTGGACCGCCTGCGCGCCCTGAAACAGGAAAACAGCGAGATTCGCGGCGGGTTGGCGGAAAAAGACAGAGAGATCGCCGAGCTGAACGATCTTCTCAGCGCCCAGGACGAGGAAAGGGACCAGGTGCGCGCGAGGGTCGAAGGGCTTTTGGCCAAGCTGGACACTCTCTAAGAGGTCGGAAACAAGGTGGCGGAGGCGGTAAAGGTAGAGATACTGGGCAACGAATATGTGTTGCACTCCGATGCCGGCGAGGAAAGGGTGCGGCGGGTGGCCGCGCTTTTGAACTCCAAGCTCAACGAGGTACTCTCCACCACTAACACCTCCTCCACCCTGGCCACGGCCGTATTGGCCGCGTTGAACATTACTAACGAGCTCCTGCAACTCCAGGACCAACAGAAAAACTTGCTACAGGAGATCGAGGCTAAAACCGAAAGGCTCCTCAAGATGATAGAGGAGCAGAAGGCTTAGGTGCCCCTGCCCTGTGCGTGGACCGGCGGGCAAATCATTTTGAGCCAACACTCAAATGAAGGGGCCGAATGCCACTGGACTTTGGGGGCGGCATCCTCATGAGGAAGCCCGAACCGGGTTCACGCCCGGCCCACCTGTCAAACAGGTTCAAAAAGTGGCCGCCGCACGGCAGAGGCGGGGGAACCGTCTAAAGCTTATTATGCGTATGAGAATCAAGCGTCAACCGGGGTTGAGAGCATATGGAGCCCCGGAGGAATTACAAACAAGGCATCAAGGCCGTTTTTTTGCCCTGCCCCGCCTGGTCTGGACCAGGGGGGTGGCGCCCCCCGGCAAGTTCCCTCGTGAACTCAAGGGAACAAGCCCCGGCCCCATGCTGGAGACGCCTCTGATCTGATCCGCACCGAGCCCCGAGCCTTTCGGACCCGCCCGAACTCCTTGTGGCAATCAACAAGGAGATACCATGTCTACCCCCCTGGCCCTCGTAGGCGCCCTATTGGCCCTGTTAATAGGGGTGGCGGTCGGTTACATCATACGGCTCAAACAGGCCAAGAGCCGCCTGGAATCGGTGGAGGCGCTCAGCCAGAAGATGGTTGACGACGCCCGCCGCGAGGCCGAGAACCTCAAAAAAGAAGCGCTGCTGCAAGCCAAGGACCAGCTCTATCAAATGAAGCTGGAGGCCGAGGCCGAGAGCAAGGAGCGCCGCGGCGAGCTAACCTCCTGGGAAAAGCGCCTGGACAAAAAGGAGGAGGGCCTGGACAAAAAGTCCTCCCGGCTGGAGACCCGCCAGCAGGAGTTCAGCGACAAAGAGGCTGAGTTGGCCGGGGTGCGCAAACGCATCGACGAGCAAAAGGCGCAGTATGACCAGATGCTGGCCGAGGAAAAACAGACCCTGGAGCGCTTGGCCGGTCTGACCCAGGAGCAGGCCAAGGAAGAACTCGTCGCCTCCATCGAGTCTCAGGCCCGGCACGAGAGCGCCAAGACCCTGATGCGCATCGAGGCCGAGACCAAGGAGTCGGCCGACAAAAAGGCCCAGGAGATCCTGGGCCTGGCCTGTAAGCGCTACGCCGGCGACTATGCCGTGGAAAAGACGGTCAGCGTAGTCAACCTGCCCAATGAGGAGATGAAAGGCCGCATCATCGGCCGCGAGGGCCGTAACATCCGGGCCATCGAGGCGGCCACCGGCATCGATTTGATCATCGACGACACCCCCGAGGCAGTTATCATCAGCGGTTTCAATCCCTTGCGCCGTGAAGTGGCCCGCCGCAGCCTGGACCGGCTCATCTCCGACGGCCGCATCCATCCCGCGCGCATCGAGGAGATCGTGGCCAAGGCCGAGACCGAGGTGGAGGCCAGCGTCAAAGAGGCCGGCGAGCAGGCCACCTTTGACGTGGGTGTGCACGGCATCCATCCCGAGATCATCAAGTTGATCGGCCGCCTGAAATACCGCACCTCCTATGCCCAGAACGTCCTGGTGCACTCTCTGGAGGTGGCCTTCCTCTGCGGCATCATGGCCTCTGAATTGGGCATCAACCCCAAACACGCCAAGCGGGCCGGCCTGTTGCACGACATCGGCAAGGCGGTGGACCACGAGATCGAAGGCCCCCATGCCGTGATCGGCGCCGACTTGGCCAAGCGCCACGGCGAAAAACCCCACATCGTGCACGCCGTTGGAGCCCACCACGAGGACATACCCCCGGACTCGGTGCTGGCCGTGTTGGTCCAGGCCGCCGACGCGCTCTCCGGCGCCCGGCCCGGCGCGCGCCGCGAGATGCTGGAGTCCTATGTCAAGCGCCTGGAAGAGCTGGAGAAGATCGCCACGGCCCATGACGGGGTGGCCAACGCCTACGCCATCCAGGCCGGCCGCGAACTGCGCATCGTATTGGAGTCGGAGAAGACCAGCGACGAGCAGGCCCTGATGCTCTCCCACGACGTGGCCCGGACCATCGAGGAAGAGCTGATGTACCCCGGCCAGATCAAGGTCACCGTGATCCGCGAAACCCGCGCCGTGGACTACGCGAAGTAGGCCGAAGACTACATAGACCATTGAACCGGTTGGGAAGCCAGGAAACACAGAGCTGTGCTTCTGTTGGCCGTGGGGCGTTCATTCATGGCAGAGATTGCCGCGTCGCGGCCAGGAGGCCGCTCCTCGCAATGACACCTTGGTAGTTTGCCCCTAGCTATTGCCGAACGCTCGGTGGACCTGGCAAACTGATTTAACGAGACTTGGTTTTGTCCATCGGCCGCCCTGGCGGCATTTTTATGCAAAACAAACACCAACGAGAAATGTCGTTGCGAGGAGCGTCAGCGACGAAGCAATCTCTGTTCGCCAGAACAGTGCCTGATCCTCAACAGCGGCGGAATGCATGCTCAACATCCTCTTCATAGGCGACGTGTTCGGCTCTTCCGGGCGCAAGTGCGTGCAGACCCTGCTGCCGGGGTTGAAGGAGCGCCTGGATCTGCACCTGGTGGTGGCCAATGCCGAGAACGCCGCCGGCGGCCTGGGGCTAAACGCCCGCCTGGCCGCCGAACTCCTGGAGGCCGGGGTCAATATCCTCACCACCGGCAACCACGTCTGGAAAAAGCACGACTTAAAACCCATGCTGGAGAGCGAGCCGCGGCTCCTCAGGCCGGCCAACTACCCCCCGGACGCGCCGGGGCGGGGCTGGGCCCTGGCCGAGGCCCGGGGCGGCCGCCGGGTGGGGGTGATCAACCTGGAGGGCCGGGTCTTCATGAGCCCCCTGGAGGACCCCTTCCGGGTGGCCGACGAGATGCTGGTGGGCCCTCTTAGGGGCTGCACCTGCGTGGTGGTGGACATGCACGCCGAGGCCAGCAGCGAAAAGCAGGCCATGGGCTGGTATCTGGACGGCCGGGTGGGGGCGGTGCTGGGCACCCACACCCACGTGCCCACCGCTGACGAACGCATCCTGCCCGGCGGCACCGCCTATCAGACCGACGTGGGACTCACCGGCCCCACCGAGTCGGTGATCGGCATGGACATCAAGACCGCCACCTTCCGCATGCGCAGCCTGCGCCCCCTGCCCTTCAAGGTGGCCTCGGGCCCGACCGCCATGAACGCCACCCTGGTCAGCTTGGACGAGGCCACGGGCAAGGCCCTGAGCATCCAGCGCATCGTGGAGCCCCTGCCCTAGTCGCCGAGCTATCTTTAAAAAATTTTTCAGGAATTGGCCGCCAGGAAATCGGTCAGGGCCTTGGTCACCGCCTGGGGTTGGTCGACGGTGCTGATGTGGCCCGCCCCGGGGATCAGTTCCAGCCGGGCGCCGGCAATGGCCCCGGCCATGCGCCGGGCGTAATCCGGCGAGGCGGGCTGGTCCTCCTCCCCGGCCAGGACCAGGCAGGGCAGATCCACGGCACCCAGTTGTTCCAGCACACTCTCCCGGGCCATGATGCCCAGGGCGAATTGGCGCATGGCCGCGCGGTCGTTGGCCATGATCTCCGCGCGGTAAGAAGCGGCCTCCTCGCGCCGGGCCGGATCTTGCAAGAACTGATCGGCGAAGAACATGGGCATGATGCGGCCCATCACCGGCCGCCAGCCCAGCCAGCGCACCACCTGCACCATGAGCTTGTATTGCCCCAGGGCGGCGGGGTCCTCGGCCTCGGCCGTGGTGTCCATCAGGACCAGGGACCTTAAAAGCTCGGGCCTGCGAATCGCCAGGCGCAGGCCGATGAAGCCGCCGGTGGACAGGCCCACGAAGTGGCAGGGGCCGCCCGCAACCGCCTCCAAAAAACCCAGGGCGTCGGCGTAGAGGTTTTCCAGCCCGTAGCCGTCCGCGGTGACCTGGCTCCGGCCGTGACCCCGGTGGTCGAAGGCCAGGCAGCGGTAGCGCTCGGCCAGGGCCTCGATCTGGTAGTGAAAGTGCCGGCTGCTCAACAAGAAGCTGTGCGAGAAGACCACGGTCTGATCGCCCTGGCCGGTTTCCTGGTAGTGCAGCCGCGCGCCGTTGACCTCCACCTGGGGCATCTGGCCCGTCTCCCCGCCCGGAATAAACGCGCCAAACCGGCGGCGCCTCCCGGGCCGCAAAGGGGTGATCCTCAAAAATGAAACTGATATCATTCTAGTCCTCTGCACATAATTTTGTACAGACGCCGATCTTGACGCTATCCGATAAAAACAAGTTGACAATGTGGAATATAAGCGTATTGTTTCAAATTAACCCGGCCACATAGCTTTTGACTGCCGCTAGAATCCCTTGGCGCACCGCCAGGTCATCTCAGCATAGTTTGGGCTTGTTGGTTGATATCCTCTCGCCGACGGTGGCGGGAGCGGGTT
>JANQFN010000306.1 GCA_028277825.1 Desulfarculaceae bacterium | reverse complement strand
GCTGATGCCGGGCTCGCCCTTGATGGCGTTCTCGCCCACCTCGCCCACCGGGACGTCATTACGTGCGTCGTCCACAATCTTGTCCTCCATGCCGAAGTTAGGCATGCCCACCGAACCCCGGCGATGCTCGCCCCAGATGGGCATCACCGTGCAGGGGGCCAGGGTCTCGGTGAGGCCGTAGAGGTCCAACAGCGTGGTGTTGAAGCGGCGCTCGAAAGTGTCCCACTCCTCGTCGCTGATGGCGATGGCATAGGCCATGCGCCACATCTTCAACTCGCCGTCCAGGGGGCTCTCCGGCTGGGCCAGGATCATGCGCAGGGTGGCCGCCACCAAAGAGCACATGGTGGTCTGGTACTTCATGGCCAGAGAGGTGAAGGCCGAGGCCGAAAAGCGCTCGCAGATGACGATGGAGGCCCCGGCGGTGAGGCAGGGGTACCAGGTGATGCACTGAGCGTTGACGTGGAACAGGGGCAGCACCAAGAGATAGCGGTCGTCGGAGCGCACCGCGAAGCTGCGGGCCAGGATCTCGCCGATCCAGAGCATGTTGGCCTGGGTGTGGATCACCCCCTTGGGCCGGGCGGTGGTGCCGGAGGTGAACATCATCTGGGCGGTGTCCATGGCGCCGATCTCAACCGGCTCAAGCTCCGGCGAGCCGGCGGCCAGGGCCTCGTCCCAGGCGTGAGTGTCCGGGATGGGCTCGGCGGAGCGGTAGATCAGAACGTCCTCAACCGAGGGGCACTTGGGCAGGCACTTGGCGAACTCCGGGTAGTACTCGCCGTCGGTGATCACCAATTTGGCCCCGCTGAAGTTCAACTTGTATTCCAGGTCCCCGGCCACGTCGAAGATGATGGAGGGGATGAACACCGCCCCGATCTTGGTGCAGGCGTGGGAGGCGATGACAAAAGCCGACGAATTGGGCAGGTGGGTGAGCACGAAGTCGCCCTTGGCGATGCCCCGGCTCAAGAGCCAGTTGCCCAGCCGGTTGACCTTTTCATCGAACTGGGCATAGGTGAGCACCTCCTCTTCGCCGGCCGCGTCCACGAAGATGATGAAGGGCTTGTCGCCGTGCTGGCGCACCTTCATTTCCAACAGGTCCCGCAGGCTGCGGTTGCGCCCGATCTGGGTGGCGTTGTCGGTGTTTAAAACCTGCATCCGGTTTCCTCCTTAGAGCCCCAGGGCCTGGGCGGCCAACTCGCGATGATAGCTGGCGTCGCCAAAGGCCAGCTCCGCCGCCTTGGCCCGCCGCGAGTAGAGGGTCATGTCGTGCTCCACGATGTAGGCGGTGGCCGCCCCGATCTGGTGGCCCAGGCCGGCCACCCGGTGGCAGGCGTCGCTGCACCAGGCTTTGGCCGCGGCCACTATCAGGTCGCAGGGCAGGCCTTCATCAAGCATCCAGGCCGCCTTGTAGGTGATGAAGCGGCTGCCCACCAGGTCCATGAGCATGTTGGCGCAGTGGTGCTGCACCGCCTGGAACTGGCCGATGAGCGAACCGAACTGGGCCCGCTCCTTGGCGTACTCCACGGTCATCTTTAGGACCGCCGCCGAGTTGCCCACCATCTCCGCGCTCTTGGCCATGGCCCCGATCTGGAGCAGGCGCTGCAGCAAGGCCCAGCCTTGTCCTATCTCACCCAAAAGGCCTTCCCCCTCCACGGGCACCGCGTCCAGGTCCACCTGAAACTGCTTGTCGCCGGCGATGGTTTTGAGCCGGGTGAGGCTGATGCCGGGACTGTCTGCCGGAACGGCGAAAAGACTGACGCCCTCGG
This sequence comes from Desulfarculaceae bacterium, assembly GCA_028277825.1. Classification (GTDB taxonomy): domain Bacteria; phylum Desulfobacterota; class Desulfarculia; order Desulfarculales; family Desulfarculaceae; genus Desulfoferula. The sequence continues at coordinate 389 of JANQFN010000306.1, read as the reverse complement.
GGTCATAGACATCACCACCGCTTCGGGCGCTGACGATGAAGTAGTCGGCCGCCGCCGCGTCGCTCACGAACAATTTACCACCGCTGAGCCGCCAGCCTTCGCCCTCGGCGGCCGCGCTGGTCTCCACGCAAAGCGGGTCATACTGGGCGGCGCCGGCTTCTTGCAGGGCCAGGGCCATGATCAGCCCGCCGCCGGCCACCTGGGGCAGCAACTTGGCTTTGAGATCATCGTTGCCTCCGGCCAGGACCGCCTGGGCGCCCAGGGTGGTGGATAAAAAGGGCCCGGGCAGACAGGCGCGGCCCATCTCCTCGGCCATCACCGCCAGGTCCAACAGCCCCCAACCGATGCCGCCGTACTCTTCGGGCAGCAACAGGCCCAGCCAGCCCAGT
>JANQFN010000255.1 GCA_028277825.1 Desulfarculaceae bacterium | reverse complement strand
CCTGCTCGGCGCCCAAAGCGTAGGCCCCGATGATCATGCCCTCCAAGACCGCGTGGGGGTCGCCCTCCATGATGGTGCGGTCCATGAAAGCGCCGGGGTCGCCCTCGTCGCCGTTGCAGACCACGTACACCGGACGGCCTTTCTTTTCGATGGCGGCCAGGGCCGAGCGCCACTTGCGCCCGGCCGGGAAACCGGCTCCGCCGCGGCCGCGGAGGCCCGACTTCTCCACCTCGGCCACCACCTCCTCGGAGGTCATGCTGCTCAGGGCCTTGGCCAGGGCAAGGTAGCCGCCCCGGGCGATGGAGTCCTCGATGTCGGTGGGATCCACGTGACCGATGTTATGCAGCACCACCCGCTCTTGCAGGTTGTAGAAGGGGATGTCATCCACCGTGGCCAAAAGCTCGTCGCTTTGGGGGTCGTGATATAGCAGGCGTTCAACGGTCTCGCCCTCCACCAGGGTCTGGGCCACGATCTCCTCGGCGTCGCCCGGCTTGACCCGCTGGTAGAAGATGCCCTGGGGCTTGATCACCACCAAGGGCCCGCGGGAGCAAAAGCCGTGGCAGCCGGTGGTCTTGATCAGGGGCTGCACCGTGGCTTCGATGCCCACCGCGGCGATGGCCTCTTTCAAGGCCTTGGTCACCTGGGGGCTGCCGTTGGCCAAACAGCCGGTGCCGTGGCACACGATCACCTCGGCCCGCTCCGGGTCGCGCCCATCGATTATGCGTTGCCTCAGGTCCTCCAGTTCAGTGGCCGAACCCAGGCGGAAATCCTCGGTCACAGGAGCCGTGCTGGTCTTAGTCATGATCTCACCTCTACTCCTGGTCCATCTGCTTGAGCAGTTTGTTGAGCTTTTTGGCGGTCACCGCCGGCTGGTAGTCCTCGTCCACCACCATCACCGGGGCCAGGGCGCAGGCGCCCAGGCAGTTGACCGTCTCCAGGCTGTACTTCAAGTCCTCGGTGGTGCCCCCGGAGGCCACGCCCAGGCGGCGCTCCAAGTCCTCCACGATGCGCGGCGCGCCCTTGAGGTGGCAGGCGGTGCCCAGGCAGACCTTCAAGTCGTGCTCGCCCTTGGGTTCCAGGGAAAAGGACTGGTAAAAGGTGGTCACCGCGTAGGCCTGGCTCTGGGGCACCCCGGTGTGGTCGCAGACCAGGGTCAGGGCCTCGGGCGATACGTAGTTGAAGGCGGCCTGGATGTCTTGCAATAAAAAGATGAGGTACTCGGGGCTGCCCGGGTAGCGCTCGATGATTTCGTCAATGTCGATGTCTATGGCTGGTTGACTCACGATCCCTCTCCGTCAAGTGGGCAAAATATGCATTGTGCAAATCCACTAATGTGCAAATGGCGGGCCATATGGGCAAAATACCTGAATTGTCTATGAAATTATGATTTAAGCTTTTCGAGAGTGTAGTATCTGAAACGGATATCGTTTCAGGGGCGGTTTGAATTAAGGTCTCTGCTGAGCGGTGGAAGATTAAATTATTTGTTATTTAAATTTATTACAATGCTTGAAACACATATTGAAACATATGAAACCTAAGTGAAACACGCGGGCTAGGAAAGACCCATTTCCTTCATGCGCCGCCACAGCGAGGTGCGGCTGATGCCCAACAGCGCCGCTGCCTCCTGGCGGCGGCCGCCGCTCTGGGCCAGGGCCCGTTCGATGGCCTGCCGGGGCCCCGGTTCTTCATTGTCGTCATGGGGCCCGGGCACCGCCACCGGGCCGCCGTGACGCTCGTGCAGGAACTCATCCAGGGCGGGCAGGTTGGCCGGGAAGATCACCGGTCCCTTGACGAAGACAAAGGCGTGCTCCATGACCCGCTCCAGCTCGCGCACGTTGCCCGGCCAGGGGTAGTTCATCAGGAGCTTGGTGACCTTGGGGTCCAGGGAGCGCACCTCCTTGCCGTAACGCTGGTTCATTTGCCCCATGAAGTGCTGCACCAATAGCGGTATGTCCTCGCGGCGCTTTCTGAGCGGCGGGATGGTCAGGGGCACGGTGCGCAGACGGTAGAACAGGTCCTCGCGGAAGGCGCCTTGGGCCATGGCCTGGACCAGGTCGCGGTTGGTGGCGGCGATGATACGGGCGTCCATGGGGATCAGGCGGGTGCCGCCCACCCGCTCGAAGCGGCGCTGCTCCAACACGCGCAGCAGTTTTACCTGCAACTCGGGCTTGAGTTCGCCGATCTCGTCCAGAAACAGGGTGCCGCCCTTGGCCAGCTCGAAACGTCCCACCTTGGAGCGCACCGCGCCGGTAAAGGCCGCCTTTTCATGGCCGAACAGCTCGCTCTCCAAAAGGCTCTCGGCCAGGGCCGAGCAGTTGACCGCCACAAAGGGCCCGGCCTTGCGCGGCGAGTGGTGGTGGATGGCCCGGGCGAACAGCTCCTTGCCGGTGCCGCTCTCGCCCGAGATCAACACGCTGGCCTCGCTGGCGGCCACGTCGGGCAGCATGCCAAACAGCCGCTGCATGGCGTGGCTGGTGCCGATGATGTCGGCGAAGGAGTTTTTGTGCTCACCCCCCTCCAGGCAGGGCTCCAGGCCGGACAGGGGCCGGAAGCTCTCCACCGCGCCCACCACGGTGCCGGAGCGGTCGCGCACCACCGAGGTGTTCACCAACACCCCCAGGCGGCGGCCGCCCTTGTCCAGCATGCGCACGTCCTGATCCATGCGGGTCACCCCGGTCTCCAGGGTGGTGCGCAGGGGGCAACCGGAGCCGCACAGGTCGGAGCGGAAGATATCCCAACAGTGCCGGCCCAACACCTCGTCCCGACGGTAGCCGGTGAGTTCCTCGGCGGTCTGGTTGAAGGAGGTGATGCGCCAGCGGGTGTTGATGGTGAAGATGCCCTCGGCCAGGTTCTCGAACAAGGCCTGGTAGCCCAGGCGGGGCATCTTGGGCAGGGTCTCCTCCGGGTCCAGGCGGCCCTCTTTCAATGGAGCGAAGTCCAAGTCCCGGAAACTCAAGATGACGCCGATCACCTGGCGGCCCGGGCCGTAGATGGGATTGAGGCTGTATTCGCAGTTGAACTGATGGCCGCTGGTGTCCAAGACCCGGGCCCGGCGGTTGCCAAAGGAGCGGCCCCGGGCCAGGGCCCCGTCCAGGCAGGACTGGAAGTCGGCCAGGTCCGGGCCGGAGAGCACCCGGTTGGGCATAAAGGCGTCCCCGGGTTGCACCTCGCCGCCCATGAGCTGGCCGGCCGCCTGGTTCAGGCCCATGACCCTGAGGCCCGGGTCCAGGGCCAGGACGCCCTCGCCGGTGAGGAAAAGGCCCGCTTGTGAATCTTCGCCGCGCATCCCGCCTATTCCCAGCAGTTTACTAGATTAATTTCCCAATAACTGTACCATCATTAGGGTATTAATCAAACCTAAAATTGCCGGGCTGGCGGGTTTTTGCTAAATAATCCCTAGATTTACCCTGGTTTTACTTGAGTTTGACCCCCAGGATGCGGCCAGCCTCCTCGTCCTCGATGAAAGACGAGACGTTCCAGCACAGGGCGCGCAAGGCCTTGTCGGCCAGGCCCGGGGTCAACAGGCCCGAGCCCTGGGCGAAGCCGCGGGAGGCGGCCAGGGAGGAGACCTGTTTCAGTTGCGACATCTGGCGGCCGCCGCCGTTTTGGTGCGCCTGGTTGTAGGCCTGAACCAGGGCGTTGACCCTGGTCACCGAGCAGCGCTTGCAGGTGCGGTCCTGGCTCATGTCCCCCTCTCGCGGCTTCTGGCCATGTGAGTCCGGCAAGCCTAGTTTACTTTAACGCCCCGCTCGGGGGCCTGGCAAGGGCTAGCCCTCATATTTCATGAGGTTGGGTGGCATTGAACAACTACTCAGTTCTCGTGGGTCCTTCAAGAAAAAAGGCGCTATTAATATCAAAGCACAGCTTGTACCCGGGCCCGGCACAGCCAGCCGCCGGCAGACAAGGCGGCCCAAGGCTTGGGCCGCCAGGGGGCCGCACCGGGAGCCAGTTATCTCAGCGGGTGCCACCCCAACACGACCCGCTTTGCCC
>JANQFN010000250.1 GCA_028277825.1 Desulfarculaceae bacterium | reverse complement strand
CTCCAGGACCTCGGCCTGGCTCTCCAAAAATTCCCGCAGGGAATAGCCGCCCTCCATGCGCGCCGGTTCGGCGTCCCGCAAAGATGCCTGGGCCTGCTCCGCCGGCGTGAGCGAGGCATACATCTCCTCCAGGCGTTTTTCGTGGGCCCGCTCGATCTTGGCCAGCTTAACAAACAGCCCGGCCACTGCTTCATCGCCGCCGCGCCCGGCCAGGCCCTCATAGCAGAGCCTCAGGCCGTGCTCCAGGCTGTGGGCCGCAGCCAACACTCCGGCCGGGCCCTGACCAGGATCAGCCACCTCCAGGCCCCAGCTCTCCGGGCCTGTGGCCACCAGGCCGTCCCAGGCCTTGATGCCGCCTTTGAGATTGTAGACTTCGGCAAAGCCCTGGCCCTGTAAAAACTGCGCAGCCGCCCGGCTGCGTCCGCCGATGGCTCAGTAGGCCACCAGAGGCTTGGCCGGATCCAGCTCGCTCAGCCGGCCGTTAAGCTCGGGCAAGGGGATCAGTTTGGCACCGGGCAGATGGCGCTTGTCATACTCCTCGGGCTGGCGCACGTCCAAGAGGGTGTAGCTGCCCGGATCGCGCTCAGCCATGAATTGGCGCAGCTCGTCCGGAGTCAGGTTGGGGGCCTTTTCCATGAGTTTGCCGATCTGCACGAGTTCAACTCCTTATTGCCATTTCCCACCAAACCCCATCCATGAAGAAAAGAAGTTTGGAAGGTATAAAAATATGCCGCAAAGGCACACCTTTTGTCCGCGGCTTGGGGGCCTGTTTAATTGTACCGACTGTATAGATCCTGCGCCGGGTCCGCCTCTAACCCATCGCCGTCCCAGGAGGACAGCACCATATTTGGCTTCGCGGAAGCGCGTGCTGATGGTCCTGCACCGTTGACGAGGGCTTTTGACGCAAACCCAGTCCCTTTTCCTTACCCACCTCTTTTTCTTATTCGCAGCTTGAACCAACTGCCGGGCAGCAGCCCCTAGCGCACCGGCTTGGCAAAGGGCATCACCAACAGGCGCTGAAGGCCCAGCTTTTTTTGGTCAAAGTGGCCGCCCACCCCTATGATGATCTTGTTTTGCTCCACCCGGGAAACCATAGTGCCCAGAACGCGGTCCCATAGGGAAAAGATGGTGCCGTAGTTGGAGTCGCGCTCCCTGATCTTCACCGAATGGTGGATGCGGTGCATGGAGGGCGGCACGAACAGCACCCAGAAGATGCGCTCGAACCACCAGGGCACCTTCAGGCTGCTGTGGTGGAACTGGGCCGAGAGCACCAGGGCGGTCTCAAAGATGGTGACGCCCAAAAGGTCGGCGCCCAAAAAGAAGACCAGGCCGATCTTGATGCAGGCGCTGATGGACAGTTCGCCCAAATGAAAGCGGGTGGCGGTGGACACGTCCATGTTTTTGTCGGTGTGGTGCACCCGGTGGAAACGCCACAAAAAAGGCATCTCGTGGTTTAAAAGGTGCCATACGTAGAGCATCAGGTCCATGAAGGCCACGGTGATCAAAAGCTTGAGCCAGTAGGGCATGGCCACCATGTTCAATACGCCCATCTGGTTCTTGGTGACGTAGGCGGCGGTGGCCACAATGGCCCCGCCAAAGACCAGCCGGAGCACCACGGTGTTGAAGGTGGTGAGCCCCAGATTGATCAGCCAGCGTTTGAGTTTGCTGATAGACGGGCGGCGGTAGGGTATGACCAGTTCCACGAGCAAAAAGAAAATCAGGCCGCCGAAGAAAACGGCCATGCGCACCCAGGAGAGATTGGCCTCCAGCATGAAATGCCTCCGATGGTGATTCCAGGGCTGGGCAGAGATCAGCTTATGGGAATTAATACTACCATGTAATGCCGGGGCTTGGTCGCCCCGGCGGCATCTGATGCCAGTTAGGGGGAAGATAAGAGGTGGTGAAAAAATAAAAAAATTAGGCACAGAGCAATCAGTTGCCGCAATGAGCGCAGGTAGCCGGAGGGAGGCCAATTTCCCGGCATTTGATTCATCATGTTGGCAGGGAGCCCGTCACCAGCCTCGTTGCCGGGTATGAACCCTGGGCCGTCATCTCAGGGGCGCGCCGCGCCGGAGGCAACCTTACCACGCCGCAAACGCCTTGCCCTTTTCCTCTACCCAACTTCTTTTGATTGGTGAATCAGCCAACTAATCAGAAATGAGAATACAGCCTAGCGCTGTTCAAACGGCTGCTGCCAGGGGGACTGTTTCTTGCGGAAGTAATCGCGCAGGGCCTCTTTCAGAGTGCGCTCGGCCAATTCGGCGCAGTGGCGGTGATCAGCATCCAGACCGCCCAGCTCGGCCTCAATGGCGTCGGCATCCACTTTGGCCGCTTGGTTCAGGGGCCTGCTTTTGATCAGGCTGGTCAGGGCGCTGCCGCAGGCCACCACCTGCATGCAGCCCTCGGTCATATAGCGGGCGTCAGTGACCACCTCGTCCTCGATGCGCAAATACAGTTCTATGTAGTCGCCGCAAGAGCGCTGCGGAGCGGCAAAGCCCTGGGGCCGGGGCAGCATGCCCAGGTTTTGCGGGGTGAGGGCATGGGCCAGAAAGGCCTCGTTCAGCTCACTCAGGCCGGTGTCGCCGTCATCGTGATGGTGATCGCCGCTCAAAATATTTCTCCTACAGGGAGCGAGCCCCTTTTCCCAATCCACGCGGCTTGACTGTCCTGATTGCCTTTGTCAAAGCCGTATAAGTTTTTCTCAGTGCAGGTGCAAACTGCATAATTTCTTCTCAAGCGGCCCTTGAAAGCAGTTGAATAATTTACTTTAACTTTTTGCCCATCACATTGTTATTTAACACCTATTCAATGCCAATAAACCTTGGGGGAAAATGGCACGCAGCGTGCTTTTACAATCAGCGTCCAACCAGCCGTCAGTGGGTGCACTTACTGGCCCTGGCCTGAAAATAGTGACAGAGGGTTGGACATCGGTCAACCAGGGTTGCTTGCCACCCGCTTCAAAGGGAGGGCCTGGGCCTGCGCGCTTGACATACGAACGTTTGTTTGATACAAACGTTCGTATATTGCCTTTACTGGAAGCACTTTTTTATGGTGAACCACATCGCACCCTGCCGGCACTATACATACAAAGGCAATCGCCGGATTCGCGGCAAATAAGGAGCATACATGGCCCCGGCGAAAAACAACCAGAACGACGCCACCCGTGAACGTCTCTTGGACGCGGCGGAAAAGCTGTTCGCGCGCAAGGGCTTTGAGGCGGTGAGCGTGCGCGAGATCACCTCAGCCGCGGGCTGCAACCTGGCGGCGGTGAATTATCACTTCGGGGGCAAGGAAAAACTCTACGAAGCGGTCTTAAGCGAACGCTGGCGCGACCGCGCCCGGCGCATGCTGCGACCCATGGAGGAGTTGTCCCAACAAGAGGAGATCACCCCAGAGCAAGTGGTGCGCACCTTGGCCACCTGTTTTTTGAAGGGACCTCTTACCCCAGAGGAGCGCCTGCGCCATTCCCAGTTGATCATGCGGGAGGTGTCATCTCCGGGTGAGGCATTCCAGAAACTGGCCGAAGGCGCCCTGAATCCCAGCCTGCTCAGGGGAGTGGCCTTGCTGGAGCGCGCCCTGCCCCACAAGTTCAGCGAAGAGAGGTTGCAACTGATCTGTTTGAGCATTTTCGCCCAGGTGATCTACTTCAACTTCGCCCGGCCGGTGGTGAGCTCCGTAACCGGGCGTGATTACAATTCCCAGTTCACCGACATGCTCATAGAGCACATCACTGATTTCACCCTGCGCGGACTGGGAGTGGAGGAACAGGCATGAGCCGGTGGCGGCACATCGCGCTTTTGTCGGCTGTCTTGGCGCTTCTGTTGGCGGCGGCGGGCTGTATCAAGATGGGCCCGGACTATTCGCGGCCCGAGTTCGAATACCAGGTGCCCGGAGCCTATAAGGAGGCCAAAAAGGACGCGAACAAGGCCGATTTCACTGACCGTTGGTGGGAGGGCTTCGGCGATCCCAAGTTGAACCAGACCGTGGAGCAGGCCCTGAAGCGCAACCTGGATGTGCGGGCGGCCGCGGCCGTGGTGCTGGAACGCCAGGCCGCCTTTGTGCAGACCCGGGCCAACCGCTTCCCCACGGTGAGCATCGAGGGCCAGGGGCAGAAGCAGCGCTCCATCGCCGCCGCGGGGCTGCCCAGCGCCATCACCATCGGCGGCGAGACCGAAACCTACAACCTCTCCCTGGCC
>JANQFN010000531.1 GCA_028277825.1 Desulfarculaceae bacterium | reverse complement strand
GCCCCCACCGGAAACCTTTACTGCAAGAGACGGCAAACAATTACCGTATCGGCATTATACCGCTCAATCCGACAAGGTGTTCATCCTCCTGCATGGCTCCGGCTGGCATAGCCGGTATTTCCTGCCTTTAGCTGAATTCCTGAGCTCAGAGGGTCTGGCGCAGGTATTCACGCCAGATCTGCGGGGACATGGGAACGCTCCCGAGAGACGGGGCGATGTGGACTACATTGGTCAATTCGAAGATGATTTAGCGGATCTTATCGCCTTTATTCGAAAGGACAACCCGACTGCAATGCTGATTGTGGGCGGCCACTCATCCGGAAGTGGGCTTGCTATACGCTTTGCGGGAACCAGGTATGGTAACCAGGCCGATGCCTATATGCTGCTTTCCCCTTTCCTCAAATATAATGCACCTACGATGCGCGCCAATTCAGGCGGATGGACGCATGTCCACTTTTGGCGGATTGCCGGGCTGTCCATGCTGAATAACGTGGGGATTCATTGGTTTGATCGTTTGACGGCTATTGAGTTCAATATGCCGGAAGAGGCTCGGGATGGGACCGAAACGCTGTCGTATTCTCATCGCCTCAACACGGCTTACGCTCCTCGCAACTACAAAAAAGATCTCAGAGCCATAAAGCAACCATTATTGGTTGTCGCCGGCACTGCAGATGACGCCTTCCTTGCTGACCAGTTTGAGCCGGTAATTTCTCAATACACATCGGTTCAGGTGAAGCTTTTGCCGGACTTAACTCACATGGGCGTGGTTGTTAGACCTGAAGTCCGACCAATTCTAAAGGAATGGATAGAAAGTCTTGGTAGTCATTGCGGTTAATCTGGGCCCGGACGATAAAAACTCGAACCGGCGCGTCTAGACGCCCAGATATCTCTGCTTTGTGTCCGGGTCGGCGTCCAGCTCCGAGGGGTTGGAGGAATGGACGATGACACCCTTGTTGATGATGTGCACATAGTCGGCGTTCTTAAGGGCAAAGCGCAGGTTCTGTTCCACCAGGATGATGGTCATGCCGCTTTCCTTGAGCTTCTGGATAACCTCGCCCACGGTCTGCACATATAGGGGCGAGAGCCCTTCGGTGGGCTCGTCCATCAGAATCAGCTTGGGGTTGGTCATCAAGCTGCGGCCTATGGCCAGCATTTGCTGTTCGCCGCCGGAAAGCCGGTTGCCCATGTGGTCTTTGCGTTCAGCCAGGCGGGGGAAAAACTCATATACCCGCTCCAGGTCCCAGCCGCCCTCCACCGGCCGATGTCCCACGGTGAGGTTTTCCACAACGTTGAGGGAAGGAAATATCTCCCGGCCCTGGGGGACCATGGCCATGCCCTGGCGCACGACTTCATAGGTCATCTTACCGGTTAGATCCTGTTCCAGAAAAGTCACCTTGCCACGGCGCGGCGGCACCATGCCGATGAGCGAACGCATCAGCGTGGTCTTGCCCACCCCGTTGCGTCCTAAAAATCCCAGCACTGTACCAGGTTCTATGTCAAAGCTGATGCCTTGAAGGATATAGCTGTCACCATAATAGGTGTGAATGTCATCTGCCTTTAAAATCATTGTCCCGCCTTTTTCCTCGAAAACCCGCTACTCCTCGCCGAAGTAGATCTCCTGGACCCTGGTATTCCCCCGCACCTCGTCCGCCGAGCCTTCCATGAACACCCGGCCCTCGTGAAGCACCGTAATGTAATCGGCCACGGAAAGGGCAACGTCCATGTCGTGTTCTATGATCAGGATGGTTATGGATGGATCCAAACCTTTGATGATCTCGGACATCATGTGTGATTCCGCCGGGCTCAGGCCGGCGGTGGGCTCATCCAGGAGCAGCACCTTGGGCCGGCTGATCAGAGCCATGGCGATTTCCACCTGGCGCTGCTCACCATAGGAGAGGTTCTTAATCAGCACGCTGTCCCGCTCCAAAAGACCCACGGACTTGAGCGCCTCTTCGGCTTTGCTATACAGTGGCCGGTAGCTGGAAAGGGGCTTTAACATGCTGAACTTCGTGCCCATGAGCCCCATGGCCGAAATCACCAGGTTGTCGATCACGGTCTGGGTGGGGAAGAGGTTGGTAATCTGAAAGGTGCGCCCCAGGCCCAGGGCCGCCCGCTTGTGGGCGGGAAGCTTGGTCACGTCCTGGCCCAGAAGCTCTATGCTGCCCGATGTCACCGGATGCTGGCCGTTGATCAGGCTGAAGAAGGTGGTCTTCCCGGCGCCGTTGGGGCCGATAATGGCACGACGCTCTCCATGGGTGACGCGAAAGTCCACATCCTTGACCGCTTCCAGCCCGCCAAAGGCCTTGGTCAGCTTTTGGCAGAAAAGCGCATTTTGCCCGTTGTTCATGTTTTTTCCGTTCATTTGCCCGCCTCGGCTTTCTTCTTCTCGCGCAGTTGCTCCGGCAGCCCCAGGATGCCTTTGGGGGCGAATCTGGCCGCCAGGATGTAAATCGCTGCCAGGATCATGACCCAGCGATCGGTGTAGATGCTCGCCAGGTTCTTAAGGAACACTATGATAAATGCGCCTATGTTGGGGCCTATCAGGGTGCCCTGACCGCCCATGCTCACCATGAGGAAGAACTCCATGCACTGGGCCAAATCCGCGTCATCCGGACCCACGAACTTATTGAAATAGGCATAGAGGCAACCGCCCATGCCGGCGAACATGGCTGCGATGATAAAAGCCATGTATTTGTGCAACCAAACATTGTAGCCCAACACCTGCATGCGCGAGGCGCTGTCCCGGATGCCCACCAGGGTTCTGCCAAAGGGGGATTTGATAATCAGGTATATGAGCCCCACGCAGACGATGTAAAAAGCGGAGGTGAAATAATGGAAGCTCAGGGTCCCGTTCAAATCCAGGCCGAAACCGATCCGGGTGATGCCGGACATGCCGTTCTCGCCGCCGGTGAAGTCTACCCACTGGTCCACCAGGCCCCAAACGCACATGGCCGCGGCCAGGGTGATCATGAGAAAATAAACACCGGCAGCCCGCATGGCCACCAGTCCCAGGACGGCGGCGAAACAGCCGGCTATAAGAATGCTCACCGGCAGGGTTGCCCAAAAACCTGCGGCCAGTTTGGTGTTCATGATGGCTGCCGTGTAGGCCCCCAGGGCGAAATAGGCTCCGTGCCCTAAACTGGGCATCATGGTGTAGCCGATGAGTATATCAAGGCTGGTGGCCACCAGGCCGTAAATCAGAGCCAGAGTGATAAGAGACACGTAAAACGGCGGCAGCACCGGAGGCAGGACGAGGATGACCAGTGCGGCCGCGGCCAGTCCCACCCAGGCAAGCCGGAAACTTTTATTTTGAACCTTCATAACCATTCTCTACCGAAGAGCCCTGTGGGTTTAATGGAAAGGATAACCACCATGGGGAAAAAGAGGCTGAAGTAAGCCAGTTCCGGGAATATGGCGCGAGCGAAATTATCGATGAAGCCCACGATGAGCGCTCCTACCGCCGCCCCCTTGAGACTGCCCATGCCGCCCAGGATCACCACTACAAAAGCCAGGGGCAACACCTCGAAGTCCATGCCCGGGGATATCTCGGTGAAAGCCGAGCCAATCACCCCTGCAAAGGCGGCCAGGAATGCCCCCAGACAGAAGATCCCCATGCTTACCAGTTGAACGTTTATACCCACGGTCTGGGCCACGTCCTTGTTATCCACTGTGGCCCGAATCATGGCCCCCACCTTGGTCTTTTCCATCACGAACCAGAGCAGGATATAAACAGCTACTGCCGCGGCGATCATCAGTATCCTGAGCACATAGAAATAGTAGCCACCGATTTCCAGCACATCCATGCACCACTCCGGCGGCTCCAGGGTGTAGGAATACCCGCCGGAGATGATTACGATGATGTCCTGGATTAACAGGGTGATGCCCATGGTCATGAGCATCTGGCGCAGCATCTGTCCGGAAAGCTCACGCAGGAGCCACCTTTCGAATATCATACCCACCAGGGCGCAGCCCACGCAGGCACCCACGATTCCCAGGTAGAAATTACCCGTGGTGCTGGCTATGAAATAGCCTGTGTAGCCACCGATGAGATAAAAGCCCCCATGGGCGATGTTCACGATCTTCATTACCCCGAAGATGAGCGTCATGCCGCCGCCCAGCAGGAACAATAGCCCTGCATAAGAAATCGCATTGAAGGATTGGTTTATCCAGAAGTCCATTTACAAAAACCTTCCCGGGGATTTGGTTTTCCCCGGCCACAAAAGAACCGTGTCGTTTCTCCCGACTTCAGAAAAGCGCCGCCCACTCGCCCCCCTGCCCTTGGCAGGAATTTGTTGACAGCGGCGGCGCTGCTTCTGGTTTGCTTGACTTATCCCCACCTGCCTATTTGCAGTGGTTGCAGGGCGGGAAGTTCTTGCTGTAAGGCGGTTCCTTGAGATATTTTTCAGGATCGTATTTCCAGAACTGGGAAACGCCCTCATAGGTATAAATCACGCTATTCTGGTACTTATCGCCCTTCTTTTCCACTTTGCGGATATACATGTTCTGCACGGGGCAGCCATATTTATCCAGTGAAAGGGGGCCGTGGGGGGTGCTGTCCAGCTTGACCGCCCACAGGGCTTTCATGAAGGCGTCTTTATCCTCTACCTTGCCGTTCACTTTTTCGATGGCCTTGATGGCCCATTTGCCGCCCACATAAGCGTCCATCATGGGGGTGGTCACCGGGCGGCCGGTCATCTTCATGGCTTTGGCCACGAAGTTGGTGCTCTCCGGGGTGTCCAAAGAGGGGCTCCAGGCGTTGACGCTGATGACGCCATTCGCGATTTTACCGATCTGCTGCAGAAAGGACTCATCAGTGGCGGTGAGCACGGTAAGCACCTTGCGCTCTTTCATGTAGCCCGTGGCTTTGAGGGCGCGGAAGAAGCGCATTGCCGGAGTGGCGGTGATGACCGCAAAGACGCCGTCGGATTCATCGGAGATGTTGGAGACATAGGGACCAAAGTCCAGGGTCTTCCTGGGCACATAGATGCGCTGGATCACTTTGCCGCCAGCCTCTTCAAAGACCCTTAAAAAGGCGCTGATGGATTCCTGGCCAAAGGCGTGCTCCCAGCCGATGATGGTGACTTTTTTCCAGCCCAGATGATTATAGGCGTAATCGCCGGCCACGTGACAGACCTGGGAACCGGCCGCGTTCACCCGGATCACGGCCTTGCTGGCCTTGCGCTGGGTAACGTCATTGGCGTTGGTGCCGGTTATAATGAATGGTACGTTGGACTCGCTGAAGACCGGG
>JANQFN010000125.1 GCA_028277825.1 Desulfarculaceae bacterium | reverse complement strand
GAGTTTGTGCAGGTCAAGCATCCCTATTACAAGGGGCATATGGCCAGGAAAGGCATTGAGTACTAGCGGCGGCCAATTGCTGGCTGTGAGGCTCGTTTCGCGGCTAGAGAACTCGACGTACATATTTGTACGCCTCCGTTCCCAAGCCGCTGCAACATCGCCTCTCGCCGACGCACTTGGCCGCCTCGCTTCTTCTGGTGGGCGTAGCGGAATCTGATTTCCGGTGTAGGGGCGGGGTTTATCCCCGCCCGTCTTTTTCTTTCGGCGAGATTACCAGCGGGGGCAGAACCTTCCTCACACTTCGTTACACGCCCGGTTCATTTTTTTATGAATGCCGTAGATGCGACGCGGCAATCTCGGAGCCCCGAGTCGCCACTAGGCCGGTGTCTCTACTCGTCCTCGCCCTTGAATTCAATCGTGGCCTTGGTGGGCAGGGCCAGGCCCAACTCCACCTCGGTGCATTTGAGTATGCCACTCAAGACCGGACAGGAGGGGTGGGCCAGGGTGCGCGAGGCGATCTCGCTGGCCGGCCCCAGGGCGAAGCGGTTGTAGAACAGATCGTCCCAGCCCGCCTCTTTGAGTTCCTGAGCCATCTTGGCCACCGCCTCACAGTCCGACTCGACGGTCAGGCTGACGCTCTTTTCGTCCTTCTTTGCGGCCCTCACCTTGGTGGTGAAGCCGCAGGCCCCGGCCTTGATCTCCGCTTCGGTCACGCTTGCACCTCCCGGCTGGTTATCTTAAAAGAATACCCCCGGACGGCCGCTTTGGCCATCCGGGGGTGAGTTCACCAGGGCGCATCATCTACTTCTGGCGCAGGATTTCCTCGGGAACCACGCCCTCCAGGTGGGGGAATTCGTCGTTCATGTGGGGTAGCATCATGGCGGCGGCGAACTCCTGCTCAAAGTCGCTCTCCACGGTCAATTCGATGTATTCCACGTTGCGGGCGATCCAATTGGCCTCGTCGCGCTTGGCCCGGTTCAACAGGGCCACCCGGGCGCCGTCGCCGGCGGCGTTGCCCACGCTGGAGACCTTTTCCAGGTCACAGTCCGGGAAAAGCCCCATGGTCAGAGCCTTGGCCTTGTCCACGTGGGTGCCGAAGGCGCCGGCGATCTTGACCGTGTCCACCTTGTCGATGTTCATGCGGCGCATCATCAGCTTGCAGCCGGTGTAGAGCGCGCCCTTGCCCAACTGAATCTGGCGGATGTCTTTTTGGGTGATCACCACGTCCTTGCCGATGGAGGTCTCCTTGGCCCAGGCGATGACGAACTCCTTTTGGCGCGGGTTGTCCGGGTTGGTCCGGAAGCGGTCGGACTTCTGCTCCTTGGCGAAGCGCCCGCTCTTGGAGATCACCCCGGAGCTGTAGAGTTCGGCCAAAACATCCAGGATGCCCGAGCCGCAGATGCCCTTGGTCTGCATCTGTTCGGGCTCGGAGAACTTGAGCCAGGCCTCGCGGCCGATCACCTTGTAGTCCACCTCGTGGGTGTCCGGGTCGATGGTGATGCGCTCGATGGCCCCGGGCGCCGCCCGCATGCCGCAAGAGAGCTGGGCGCCTTCCAGGGCCGGGCCGGTGGCGCAGGAAGAGGAGATCAGCTTGCGCTTGTTGCCCAGGACCAGTTCGCCGTTGGTGCCGATGTCGATGATCAGGGCGATCTCTTCCTTCTTTTGGGGCTCCTCGGCCACCAGCACGCAGACGTTGTCCGCGCCCACGAAGCCGGCCTCGTTAGGCAGGATGAAAGCGTAGGAGCCGGAGTTGATGTTTAGCCCCAAGTCGCGCACCTTGATGTCCAGGCTGTGGTGGATCACCGGCGGGAAGGGGGCCAGGCCCACCGGTTCCGGGTCCAGTTTCAGGAAGATGTGGTGCATGGCGGTGTTGCAGCCGAAGGTGATGTCCACCAGGTCATCCGGGGTCAGGCGCAGATACTCCACACCCTCCTCGGGGGCCTCCACCATCACCGGCTTGCCGTCTTCGTCCTTGACCACCTTGCCGTTCTCATCCTTCTGTTTGACCTTGGGCGGGTGGGTGGCCTCGCAGGCGTTGGCGATGAGGTTGTTGAGTCCCTCGACCAGGTCGTCGCTCATGCGTTCTAAGCCGCCGGGATTCATCTGGTGATAGGTGATGCGGGCCATGACGTCCTCGCCGTACTTGCACTGCGGGTTCATCATGGATGCGGTCTCGATCACCTCCATGGTGCGAAGGTTGCACAGATAGCCGGCCACGGTGGTGGTGCCGACGTCCACCGCGATGCCGTAGTAGTCCTTCACCTCACCGGGCCAAAGGTTGATTACCTCCTTGTCGTTCCACACCGCGGCGGTGATGGTCCACTTGCCTTTTCTGATGGCGCTGGGCAGTTTTCTTAGGGTGTGCCAGTCCACGCTGAGATCGGTCAGGTCGTATTCCTTTTCGATCTCGCGGCACATACGCTCGAAATCGCCGGTGGGTTCTTCGAAGGTGGGGGGCATGCAGGTGACGGTGTAGAGCTTCACCGTGGGGTCGAGCTCGATGGGGATGTCGCGGGCGGCCTTGGACACCACCTGCTTGCCGGCCCGGGATTCCTCGGGCACGAAGATCAACAGATCGCCCTCCACTTTGGCCGCGCAGGCCAGGCGGAAGCCTTCCTCTTTTTCCTTTTTGGTGACGAACTTGTCCTCTTCCTCCTGCCAGCCGCTTACGTGGTCCATGCTGGAGGTGATGCCGAATTTCTGGAAGGTGCCCTGTTCCACGCGCACCTTGCACTTGCCGCAGACCTTCTTTTCGCCGCACAGGGCTTCGATGTCCACGCCCAACTGACGGGAGGCCTCGATGAGGTTGATGCCTTTTTCCACCTCGCCCCGGCGTCCGGACGGTTGGAATATGACTTTGGCCATTTCAGGATTGTCCATGGACTTAAACTCCCAGATTTTTAACGTATGTTATTCTGAACGCCCAAAGCGCCCTTCACCGTCCGGCCCCGCCGGGCGGCCATATCCCGCCCGGTCGCTGAGTTAGCGCTAGGGGAACTCTGGTGTCGGCGCCGGGGCGGAGCCTGGCGCCCCGCCCCGGCGATGATTTGTTTAGCCGGTTTGCAGTTTGCGCAGGGAGCCGACCATCTTCACCGCCTCCTGCACCGCGTTGCCCGCGCTCTCGGCGTAGCCGTCGGCGCCGAACAGATCGGCGATGTCGCCGGTCACCGGAGCCCCGCCCAGCATGATCTGAACGTCGGGGTTCTTCTCCTTGATCATCTCCACCACCTTCTTCATGCCCATCATGGTGGTGGTCATCATGGCGCTCATGGCCACGATCTCAGAATCGGTCTTCAACTGCTCCTCAACGAAGTTCTCCAGGGGAACGTCGCGACCCAGATCGTGAACCTCGAAACCAGCCACCTCGAACATCATCTTGATGATGTTCTTGCCGATGTCGTGCACGTCGCCCTGGATGGAGCCGATCACCACCTGGCCCTTGGCCCCGGAGGAGCCCACGTCG
>JANQFN010000120.1 GCA_028277825.1 Desulfarculaceae bacterium | reverse complement strand
CCCTGGAAGTGGCCTTCATCCCCCGCATCTCCCACTACGGCAGGCCCCACATCGAACTGATCCTGCAGGACCTGCGCCCGGCTGAATGAAGGCAAAACCCAACCATTCCAAACATAATTAGAGTAAACACTTTATATGCGGAGACATTTTTGTGCTGCGCTTCCCTGGACGTCGCCTCCGGCCGGCCATAGGATAGCGCCATGCCTGACTATCCGGAAAAAACTGTCTCCTTGGCTCTGGGTCCCGCAACACTGACCCTGACACCCCTGCCGCCCGAGCTGTGGCGTCAGGCCCAGGAACGCTCCCACGGCCCGGCCGGCTTTTGTCTGGCCCTGTTGGAATCAAACCCAATGGGCTGGCAAGGCGTGGCCGCCGGTGAAGACCAGAGCCCCGCACCGGTCCCGGAGAACCTGGCCCGCCTGCCCGCGGCCTGCGCCGGCCTGCTGATCGGCGCCCTCTGCCAGCCCTGGCTGAGCGCCGAGGAGCAAAATGAACTGGACGCCCTGGAGCGCCATCTGGGCTTTGTGGCCGACTACCCCGGGGTGAGTTGCACCGCCTGCCGGGAGCAGGAGCAGGCCGGCGAGGACCCGCCGGACTGCCGCGGCTGCCCCCCGCCCCCCCTGCCCGCAACCTGCCAGGAGGCGTTGCGCCTCTATGGCTCCCTGCGCCACGCCCCACCCGGCGCCGCCGAGGCCCTGTTGCCGCCGATCTTGGGTGAACTGTCTCCCCGCCAGGCTCGCCTGCTCCTGGCGCGCCTGTCTCTGGTTCACCGCATGTTGGGCCCGCCGCCGGCCCGCCCCCTGGCCCTGACCTAGGGCCCGTGCTAAAATACGCCCCAAATTCTGGAGGCTGACATGAATCTGACGCTGACCATCAATCCATCGGACCAGGACGTAAAACAGGCCCTGGGCAAATACAAGCGCATCGCCGTGGTGGGTCTCTCTCCCAAGTCCAGCCGGCCCAGCTATGACGTGGCCAAGTACATGCAGGACCAAGGATATGAGATCATCCCGGTAAACCCCAAGGAAGAAGAAATCCTGGGGGCCAAGTGTTATCCGGACTTGGCCTCCATCCCCGGACCGGTGGAGATCGTGGACGTGTTCCGCCGCTCAGAATTCCTGCCCCCCATCGCCGCCGAGGCGGTTGCAGTGGGAGCCAAGGTGCTGTGGATGCAGCAGGGCGTGCAAAACGCCGAGGCCGCCGAGGTGGCCGAGAAGGCCGGCATGCTGGTATTGCAAGACTCCTGCCTGAAGATAGAGCACCACCGCTTGAAACCATGAGTCCCGACCCACCCCCGGTGGGCCTGGCCGAAGTGTCCAAGGCCCTGAAGGAATTCCACGCCTCCCTGGATGAGCCCTACAAGGTGACCCCGGTGGGTATGTGGGCCTGCTCCCAGGCCGAGGAGGTTTTCGACCTCTTAATCAAGCTGGAGTTGGGCAATTACCGCCACATGGTGGACCTGGGCAGCGGCGACGGCCGGGTGGTGCTCTTGGCCTCTCTGTTCACCCGGGCCACCGGCGTGGAGGCTGACCCGGAGTTATGCGCCGCCAGCCAAAAAATGGCCCAAAGTTTGGGACTTAGCCGGGCCACTTTTCTCTGCGAAGACTGCCGCCAGACCGATTTGGAGCCATACGACCTGCTGTTCATCTATCCGGACAAGCCATTAGAATGGCTGGAAAAACTCCTGCCGGCCGATTGGCCGGGGCGGGTGTTGGTCTATGGCACCTACTTCAAGCCCCAGAGCCTGCAACATGAAAAAACCCTGTATGCCGGTGAAACCCTTTGCGGTTTATGGCGGCGCTGAATAAATACTGAGAAAGTGCTTCTGCCGGCCTTGTCACTACCTACCAGCTAGGCTATAATCTGCCGTTAGAGACAACTCCATCTGCATTGACGCCACTCCGTGGCCCCAGGGTTAGGCAGCAATGAGATATTACGGCAAAGAAGGCAATCAGTGTCAGCTTTCCATATCCGAAGAATCCGGCGGCACCCTTTATAGTTGTAAGAAGGCGGCTCATGCCGTGTTGTTCGGCCGGGTGCCCAAGGGTCTGGTGGTGTGGTTGGGGCTGGGATTGGTAGTGCTCTCGGCCACTCTGGGCCTCTGGGGCCTGTCAGAGTTGTCCAGCGAGAACGAACGGCTCACCCGCGATCACGGCAGCGCGGTGATGATCCGCCGCTGATCCATGTGTGAAATTCCGGTTTAAAGGAGGCCATGTGGCCTCTTTTTTTGTGGGCGGGCCGGGGATTCCCACCGAATTTCTGCCCGGCCTTTGGCTCGATTAGTTCCGACTGGCCGGCTGGAACCCATTCAGAAAAGGTTTGTAAAGGTAAAAGGCAAGTCTGCTATGGGCCTGAAGGATGCGGTTCAGGGCACTCCCCCTCTGACCAGTTAGACGCCCGTGAATCTACCAAACGCCTCACCGGGATGTCCAAGCTCTAGTGATGAAAGCTGGCGGCGAGCATCCCCAGGCAGTTGGTACCTTAACCCGCATATTTCATGAGGGCTGGGTGGCATCAATCAGCGAATCACTATTCATGGGCCCGTCATGAAAAAAGTGCTCGCATTATCACGGCACAGTTT
>JANQFN010000085.1 GCA_028277825.1 Desulfarculaceae bacterium | reverse complement strand
TGTACACTGATAGCGTAGACGTTTTTTTCATAACACACCGATAAATGCTACCCGCATCGCCAATGCCGTCCAACCTTCGTGAAATATCCGGGCTAGGCCCGGGCGTCGACGGTGCGGGGCTGTGCAGTGCCGCCCAAAATAATATGAACCGACCAGGAAAAGAGAAAAGAGGTTTGTAAGGTAAAAAGAGTGGATGGGCCATCGGCGTTTGGGGCGTGCCCCATTTTTTTCCCGGCCTCAGCGGCATGCCAACTCCTGCCCTGTTCCGCGCGCCCTTTTTAACATCATCGGCCAGCCGTAATACGGCCTGAGGCTGGCCGGCTTTTCTTCACTTGCTTCTTTATCCTCCGCTTTCCAGCGAAAGGCCATTAGTCCTGATGCACCCCGCCCACCACCAGGTTGGGGATGCGCAGGGTGGGTTGGGCGTCAGCCACCGGCGCGCCCTGGCCGTCCTTGCCGCAGGTGCCGATGCCCCAGCCCAGGTCGGAGCCCACCCGGTCGATGTCCATGAGCACCTGGGGGCCGTTGCCGGTGAGGGTGGCGCCTCTGACCGGCGGGCCGATGCGTCCGTCCTTGATCAAATAGCCCTCGCTCACCTCGAACACGAAATCGCCGTTAATGGTGTTCACCTGGCCGCCGCCCATTTTCTTGACCAAGAGGCCTTCCGGCGTGGAAGAAATGATGGCCTCGGGGTCTTCGTTGCCCGGGGCGATCAGGGTGTTGGTCATGCGGGGTACCGGCCGGTGGCGGTAGGATTCGCGGCGACCGTTACCCGTGGGCTGGCCTTCCAGCTTCCAGGCCGAGAGCCGGTCTTGCAAGTAGCCCTTGAGCACGCCTTGGTCGATGACCAGGTTTTTTTGGCTGGGGGTGCCTTCGTCGTCAAAGCCGCCCGAGCCCCGGCGGCCGGGCATGGTGCCGTCGTCGATCACCGTGACCAGTTCGCTGGCCACCTGCTCGCCGACACGATCGGCGTACACGCTCATGTTCTCAAAGACCAGGTCGCCCTCCAGGCCGTGGCCCACCGCCTCGTGGATCATGGTGCCGCCAGCCTCGGAATGCAGCACCACCGGCATGGCTCCCCCAGGCGCCGGGTCGGCCTCCAGCATCAAAAGGGCGCGCCGCGCCGCCTGCCTAGCCACCTGGGTCGGGTCCTGCTTGTCGAACAATTCCAGGCCGCAGAGCCCGCCGGCGGTCTCGTAACCGGTCTGCACCAGCCCGTTGTCCGAGGCCACGCAGTGCACCGCCAAAAGCACCTGGGTGCGCTCCTCGGCCGCCTCGCTGCCCAGGGAATTGACAATGCGCACCTGCTGGCTGCGCTCCAAGTAGTTCACCCGCACCTGTTTGATGCGGCTGTCCACCTGGCGGGCGGCGGCTTCGGCGGTGCGCACCATGTCCACCTTCAGGCCGGTGGCCGCGTCCTGGGGCGGTTTGAGTATCTGGGGCACCAGGCTGGGGCTCAACGCCCGGGCGGGCGAGGGCGTCACCGCCCGGCCCGAGGCCAGGGTGGCCAGGTTATGGGCCAGAGGCAACAATTCCTCGCTGCCCATCTGGTTGCCGTGGGCATAGGCGGTCTTCAGATCATAGATCAGGCGCAGGCCGGCGCCCTGGTCCACGCCGCCGATGACCTTTTCTATCTTGCCGTCATCCATCACCACCATCAGAGCGTTGGAGCGCTCCAAAAACAGCTCTGACATCTGACCGCCGTGGGCCAGGGCTGCCTCCAATATGGGCTGGGCGTTCAAATCTAGGGCCATGAAGCTATCCTGTCGAGAGAGCAAACAGAGGTGATTGTGTACACATATTGGCAAGATAACACAGGCCCGGGTAACAATCAACGCGGCCTCTTTGGGTAATGAAGCTGGCTCATTGACATTTGGGTGACTGGGCAGTATCATCAGCCCCCAAAACCGCCATTTTGGGAAACGAAACATGGTTCGCAAAATTTTCCTGATTATGCTGGCAGGCCTGCTGTTGTGGCCCGCCTTTGCCCTTGCCGCCAAGAAAACCCAACAGGCCCAGACGGTCAGCGTCTTGGAAGCCGCACAAATGCTGGCGGCGGAACCCAAGAACACCTTTTTGGTGGACGTGCGCACCAGGGCGGAATACGCCCTGCAAGGCCACCCGCCCCGGGCCTACAACGTGCCCTGGCGTTTGGGCACCAGTGATTTTCAAGTCAAGGGCGGCCCCTATGCCGGCGGCAAGGCCCCGATGACCGGTTATCAACTTAGTCCCAAGCCCAATCCCGGTTTCGTGGGTGTGGTCAAGTCCCTGTTCAAGCCGGGCGATAGGCTGCTGGTCATCTCCACCCAGGGCGACCTGGGGGCCGAAGCGGCCGACACCCTGGTCAAGGCCGGGTTCAAGAACGTCTACAATCTGCGCCACGGCTATCTGGGCCAGGCCCTGGTTTCGGAAAAGCAACAAGAGCTGGCTGAAAAGTTTTCACCATTAAGCGGCGCCCGGGGCAGGGTGAACGGCTGGGTGTTTTGGGGGCTGCCCGTGCAATTCAGTCTGGACCCGCGCTATATCTACCCGCCGGACCTCAAGCGCATGCAGAACCTGAAATAACTGGGTTGCTTGGACCCATGCTGATTGCAGCGGTCCATGCGAGCGCTGTTTTGTTTTAGGGAAAAACCAAACATATGTATACTCATTATTAATATAGAATACATTTGTTGTGTATATAGCAGAGTTTTGTAAGGCAAAGGTGGCACCAAGAATTGGGCATCTCACCAGCTGCAGGCTCAGGCAGAGATTGCGAGCCTGGCGCTAATTAATTGTGGCTGTTTAATCAGCAGCAGCTACTGGCTCGCTGCCCGTGAGTTCGGTATTGTCCGGCCTGTCGAGGCCATTACCTGTATTTTAATCAACACAATTTATTGTGTTATATATTAAGGCGTTAATCATTTTAATTAATGTGATTATTTAACCATCAAGCTACCTGGTTTTTTTACTTTCCCAAGCTCTTTTTCCCTGCGGCAAGCCCTCGCCTCCAAAGGCAATTTCCTCAATGCTCTCCAGCAAGCCAGACAGGGTGCTCTTGTCCCGGGCGCAGATGGCCACGCCACCAAACCGGTTTTGCAAAACGTCAAGGGCCTCTGGCGGCGCGATGTCAGCCTTGTTAAGCACCAGCAAGCGGGGTGCCTGGGTAAACTTTAGTTCGTCCAAAAGTGAATTTACCGACTCTATCTGCTCTTCTACCCGGGGATTGGCCGCGTCAGCCACGTGCAGCAAAAGGTCAGCTTGCTCCAGTTCCTCCAGGGTGGCGGCAAAGGCCCGGCGCAA
>JANQFN010000075.1 GCA_028277825.1 Desulfarculaceae bacterium | reverse complement strand
ACCCCGGCCAGGGCCCGCTCCAGCCACTGGGGGTCGGCGAAGAGTTCGTGGGCCCACAGCGGGTTCAGCTCCAGGTTTTTGATCAGGCGGGCCTCGCCGCCGGAGCAGGCGCGGATGCCGATATGCCTGACCTCCAACCCCAGATCCAGGGCGCGGCGCATAACCGTGGCGTGGCAGACCTTGAGCCCGTGGTAGGTGTCGCGCAAGTCCGGGTGGGCGTCCAGACACAAGACCGTAAAATCCGGCCCGCGCCGGTCCACCAGGGCCTCCAGGGCGCCCAGGGTCACGGTGTGCTCCCCGCCCAGCAGCACCGGCAGGCGGCCGCCCTCCAGATCGCGGGCCACCGCCCGTTGGATGTTGGCCAGGGCCTGGCCCATGCCGCCGCGCATGTCCACCCGGCCGTGGGTGTAGATTCCCTCCTGCACCGGCGAGGAGTCCAGCACCTCGTCGTAGAGTTCCAGGGCCTGGGAGGCCAGGATGATGGCCGCCGGTCCCAGGGCGGTGCCGCCGCCGTAGGAGACCGTGGCCTCCAGGGGCGCGGGGATGATCGCCGCTTTGCAGTGGTCCAGCTCGGGTTGGGGCTGGTTCAAGTAGGTGATTACTTTTTTACGGGCAGGCACCCGCATGGCCCCCTCCTGTTAGGCAAGTTGCTAGCAGTATAGAACCAGGCTTCAGGCGGTTCAAGCCTCTTGACCGGCGGATTTTTTGTCTTGACCAAAACCGCGCCGGGGGCCATATAGTATGTCCTCAATTCGATTTTAGTAAGGGCCGTTTTCATATACAGGAGGCGGGCCATGCTGGTACCCAAATACGTCTATCTCACCCGGGGCAAGGGGGTGCACACCGAGAAGCTGGCCAGCTTCGAGTGGGCCTTGCGCGAGGCCGGGGTGGCCGGACAGAACCTGGTCCACGTCAGCTCGATCTTCCCGCCCAAGGCCAAGCTGATCTCGCGCCAAAAGGGCCAGGCCATGCTGGAGCCTGGGCAGATCCTGTTTTGCACCATGGCCAAGAACCAGACCAACGAGCCCCACCGGCTGATATCGTCTTCGATCGGCCTGGCCCTGCCCAGCGACCGCTCGCTGCACGGCTATCTCAGTGAACACAAGGGCTATGGCCAGAGCGCCAAGGTGGCCGGCGAATACGCCGAGGACCTGGCCGCGGAGATGCTGGCCTCCACCCTGGGCATCGAAATCGACGTGGACCAATCCTGGGACGAAAAGCGCCAGGTGTTTCGCATGTCAGACAAGATCGTCAAAACCACCGAGATCACCCAGAGTGCCTACGGCCCCACCGACGGCAAGTGGCTGACCACGGTGGCCGCGGCCATCATGATCATGGAGTGGCAGGAGGTGGAAAACGCCAACCTGAGCGGGCCGGGTAAGTGATAGAGGAGCAAAGCGAACTGCAGGGACGGCCGCTGAAGCCGGGCGAGCTATTCCGCTTCGCCTGCCGTCCCGCACTGGCCTGTTTCAATGCCTGCTGCCGGGACAAGCGCCTGCCCCTGTTGCCCTATGACTTGCTGCGCCTCCGGCGGGGGCTAAAGCAGAACTCCTCGGACATCCTGGCAACCCTGGTGGAGCTGGAAGAAGACCCGGGCTCGGGCCGGCCGGCGCTGAGGATAAAACTCCAGCCCGACGGCGTCTGTCCGTTCGTTTCACCTGATGGCTGCACGGTGTACGAACACCGGCCCACCTGCTGCCGCATCTACCCCCTGGCCCGGGCGGTGCAGCCGGGCGCCGGCGGCGCCGAACCCAGCCAGATATTTCTCCGGCAGGACACCCCCGGTTGCCTGGGCTGGGAAGAGCCGGATGAGCTGGACATCGACGCCTGGATCGCGGATCAGGACCTGGCCCCCTTTCAGGCGGCCAACAACCGGGCGCTCAAGTTGTTCATGCATCCGGCCAAAAAGGGCAAGGTGTCTTTGAACCAGGCCCAGACCCACGCCTTCATCTCCGCCCTGTACAACCTGGACGGGTTTCGCGATTTGGTGCAACAGGAGGGCTTTACCGCCAAGTTCGCTATCAGCGACCAGCGTCTGGCCGCGGCCCTCAAGAGCGACGAAGAGTTGTTGGATTTGGGCATCGATTGGTTGATTGGCGTACTGTTCGGGGGCTAGTGGAGAAGCAGCCCCCTGCTCGGGGCCAGCCGTTATTTACTATAAGCGCACACCGCGTCATAGACGCCCGGAATCACGCCCTCCTTGGCCGTAACCACTACCCGGAACCTGTCTTGCTCCAGCATATAGTCGCGCCCGAATAGCTGGGACATTCCGCTGGCAAAGCCGCTGGCGTTGCAGGTGGGGCTGCCGTCGGCGGTCATGGTGCGCTTTTGATTATAGATCTTCAGCCCCTGGTCAAAATAGATTTGGTCGCCGGGCTTTAAAGGTGGGAAGTTGGAAAATTGGGCCTGGGAGCTGACCGAGATGGTCTCGCCGCTGCCGCTGCGCGTGGAGGCGCCGTTGACGATCTTGTAGTGGGCCATGCCAAAGGCTATGTTGCCCAGATTGGTCTGGTTGTCCACCGTGATCACCGGGGCGGCAATTGCCACGCCGGCCAAGGTGAGGACAAACAGGGCTGTTAGTGCGGCTATTTTAAACATGGTCATCGCTCCCGATCCTGTCTGGTGGTTCATCTAAAGGCTACCCAGACCAGCAGCTACGTTTCAGAATCCCCTTACTGGTCCTTCAAGGGGATGCAGATATCCACCAGCCACTCGCCCTCCGGGTGGTCGCTGGCGTCGTTATGATAAAGCTCATAACAGGGTTTTTCATCACCTTCATATTGGTTGCTCATAAAATGGTCGTAGGCCTCTTGCCAGGCCTGGGCAAAGCCCTCGCTGGTGATCTCGAAGGAGCACACCAAATAGGGACCGCCGCCTATGGTTTGGAGCGCCACCGGGTCTTCCACAGCCGTGCCTGGCGGGACGCTGATGCAGGCGTCGGTCCTGCATTTGTCGGCCGGGGTGATCTGGGGGTCGTCCCAATAAAGGGCCAATACGGCTGCCGAGGTCATATGCTCC
>JANQFN010000064.1 GCA_028277825.1 Desulfarculaceae bacterium | reverse complement strand
GGTGGTGCAGGGCCTTGGGCAGGGCCGATGAGGCCGAGCGCCCGAACTTGAGCTGCTCCAGGTTGTAGCCCTGGCCCTCAATCTCGCTGCCGCTGACCAAATAGGAGATGATGGTGGGCACCACCGAGAACCAGGTGCAGCCATAGTCGCTGATCAAAGGCCAGAAGTCGCCCACGGAAAACTTGTGGGGCACCACCATGGTGGCGCCCAGCACGATGGTGGACATCTCGCTGACCACCAGGGCGTTGATGTGATAGAGCACCAGGGAACAAAGGGCCACATCCTCGGCGGTGAGCTGGTGGGCCTGGATAACGTATTGGCCGCCGGAGATCATGTTCTTGTTGCTGAGGATCACTCCCTTGGGCAGGCCGGTGGTGCCCGAGGTGTAGAGCAACAAGGCCGGG
This sequence comes from Desulfarculaceae bacterium, assembly GCA_028277825.1. Lineage (GTDB taxonomy): Bacteria > Desulfobacterota > Desulfarculia > Desulfarculales > Desulfarculaceae > Desulfoferula. The sequence continues at coordinate 4,554 of JANQFN010000064.1, read as the reverse complement.
TTTTCCTCGTCCACCTCGGCCAAGCTGCCCGGCGCGCTGCAGGTGGCGGGCAGGATGTCGGCCGCGTCCTTGTCGATCACCATCACCTCGATGTCCCGCTCCACCTCGGCCAGGGCCTTTTCCAAACGGGGCTTTTGAAACTCGGTGACGAACACCAGTTTGGTGTCCGAGTGATCCAACACGTGCTTGAGCACGTCGTGCTGGGCCTGCAGGTTCAAAGGCGCCACCACCAGGCCGGCGTACATGACCCCGGCGATGATCTTGGCGCTCTGAAAGCTGTTGCCCATCATGAAGGCGACCTTGTCGCCCTTGGTCAGTCCCTTGCTATAGAGAAAATCGGCCATCTTGAGACAGTTGTCTTTGAGTTGGCCGTAGTTGAGCTCAAGGCCAGGCTCCGGAGCGATCAAAAAGGTCTTGTCCGGCTGCTGGTCGGCATGTTTGTCTACAAAATGTCTTATGGTGCGCATGGTCTGAAGTCGCTCCCCTTTGGCGCCTGAAACCAAGGCACGAAGGCCCGGCGGAAGCTTAGCTTTCCACCAGGCCTTGTACAGGCTTTAGTTTGCCCGTCCCCGGACCAGTAAGCCCGGCACACGGCGCAAGCGTCCCGGCCGACACCAGCGGCGTCACCGTTATTTGCGGCGCTTCGTGCCCTTGCTTCATTAACCCTCACTCCCGGATTTTAGGAGGTAGAGGCCGCCCCCGTTGGGGAGGGCGGCCCCCACATGGTCAACTCATGTAATCGTAGCCCACCTGGAAGGCGTCCCTGTTCTCTTCATGGAACTTGGGAATGACCTCCAACAGGCTGTCCAGAATGATCTCCTTGCCCAAATCCCCTTCCAACAGCTTGGCCATGGCGCCCAGGGCCACGGAGTTGGAAAAGATGGGGCGCCCGAAATTGTCCACGGCCAACTGCTTGGCCGGAAGTTCCTTTTGGGTGCAAGGCAGATCGCCGTCAATGTCCTCCACAAAGGCGGGATCGAAGATGATCACGCCGTCGTCGGGCACTGTGTCCTTAAAGCGGTTGTAGGCCGCCGAGGACAGGGCCACGAAGTAATCGGGATTTTCGCACATGGGGCTGTCAATGGTCTCCGGCGAGAGCACCACCTGGGCGCGCACGTAGCCGCCGCGCATCTCGGTGCCGTGGCTCTTGAGCATGGTTACCCTGAGGCCCTCCTTCACCGCGGCCTCTCCCAGAACCTGGCCCAGGCGCACCACGCCTTGGCCGCCGAAGCCGCTGGCCACTATCTCCAGTCTGTCTTTCATAGCGCACCAGTCCTTCTGATTTTTTCAACCGAGTTCCACACGTGCTCGCTGAACTCGGGCCGCGAGCCGCTGGCGTCGTGCCACACGCCGGTGGCCCACACCGTGTCATCGTCGGCCGATTCCATGGGCTTGGCCCGTTCCTTGATGTAGCGGTAAATGTTCACCTGGTTGCGGGAGCCCAACTCGCGCGAGCCGAAGTTGGTGGGACAGGGATAGGGCATGTGCACCAGGGAGAAGCCGGGGTTCTCGATGGCCCGCTTTACGCTGTCCACCGCCCGGGTACCGTCCATGGCCACGTGGCGGGCCAGGAAAGTGGCGCCGGCTCCCTTGAGGATGTGCATCACGTCCATGCCCTCGCTCATCAGGTTATGCTCGAACATACCGTAGGGGCTGGAGTCGGTCTTGGCGCCCTGGGGCGTGGTGAAGCCGAACTGGCCGCCGGTGGACTGGTAGCCCAGGTTGTCGTTGACGATGACGGTCATGTCGCAGTTGGAGCGGGCGGCGTGGATCAGGTGCATCAGGCCGATGCCGAAGGCATCGCCGTCGCCCACCGTGCAGATGATCTTTTTCTCCGGGGGCAAGGCTATCCTTAAGCCGCGGGCGATAGCATAGACCCTGCCGTGGGTGCCGGCGAAGCCGTCGCCCTGCCAGGTGGCAAAGGTCTGGCGGCCGGCGCAGCCAATGGAGGTGCCCCAGATGATGTCATTGGGCTCCAGGTCCAGCTCGTCGATGGCCTGGATCACCACCTTGTGGTTGATGCCCAGCCCGCATCCCGAGCAGGCGGTGCTGGGGATTTTGCGGGTGCGCAGGTACTTGTCGATAAGGCTGGCTGATGAGTATTGCATTACCACGCCTCCAGCTCCCAGCCCTTGCGCTCCAGGGGCTGGTCCTTCAATAGCTTTTCAAAGGTCTCCAACAGGTCGGGGATGGTGGGCAGGTCGCCGCAGGTGCCCAGGAAGTTGACCTGGGCGTCCTTGGGCGCGGCGCGCTCCACCTCTCTGACCAACTGGCCGTCCCAATTGAGCTCCACTGCCAGATACTTGGTCTTTCTGGTGAAGTGCTCGTCGGGGAAGGGCCAGAGATTGATGAGCCGAAGAGCGCCCACCTTCAGGCCTTCCTTGCGCGCCCGGTCCACCGCGGTGTTGACCACCCGGGAGGGGGTGCCGTAGGACACCACCACCAGGTCCGGGTCGTCGTCCATGTACTTCTTTTCATAGAGGTGGTTGAACACCTCCTTGTTATTGCGCACCTTGTAGATCAGGCGCCAGGCGTGCTTGTGATGGGCCTCCACCTCCTCGATGTCATAACCCTCCACGGTGGGGGTCCAGTCCGAGCAGAGCCCACCGTGGCCCGATCCCATCTGCACCGGTGGAATGTCCAATTCATCGGTGTAGGGATAGAACTCGGGGCCGGTGCACACGCCGCGCTCATAGGTCCTGAAACCCATCTCCTTCATCTCGTCCTCGTTCTCCGGGACGGTGATGTCCTCGAAGCCGTCGGTGATGAGCTGGTCGCCCAGCACGGTGATGGGCATGCGGAAGCGCTCGGCCAGGTAGAAGGCCTCCACCACCATGGCCATGGCCTCCTGGGCGGAGTTGGGGGCCAGGGTGATGCACTCGAAGTTGCCGCCCTGGGTGGGGTAGCGGGTCAGATAGAACTCGCCCTGTCCCGGCGCGCCGGTGATGCCGCTGACCGGACCCACCCGGCCCGAATTGACCACCACCAGGGGCATCTCGCAGCCCAGGGCCCAGCCGAAGGGATCGGCGTAGAGGATGTAGCCGGGACCGGAAGTGGCGGTCATGGTCTTCATGCCGCCCAGAGCCGCGCCGATGCACATGTGCATGGCGCCGCACTCGTCCTCAGCCTGTAGATAAACGCCACCGTACTTGGGCAGCTCCTGGGCCATGGCCTCGGCCAGCTCGGTGGCCGGGGTGATGGGGTAGCCGCAGAAGAAGCGGCAGCCCGCCAGGATGGCGCCCTCGGTGATGGCGAAGTTGCCTGTTTCTAGGAATCTTTTCATGGCATTAACCTCCCGCGGCTAGGCGCTTTTTTCCCGAACGCCGATGGCGAAGTCGGGGCAGGAGAAGTAGCATTGGAAGCAGCCCACGCACCACTTGGGTGTTTTCACCTCCATGGGACGGTAGCCCTTTACGTTGAAGGCCTCGGCCGGCCCGAAGGTGTCCACGTTACAGACCTCGACGCAGTAGCCGCATTCCTTGCAATGCTCCACGTCCAGGATCACCTCAAAGGCCCGTGCGTCGCACTGCAGGCAGCGGTCGGCCTCCGCGGTGATGTCCGCATCGGACATGGGCATCTCCACCTGATCGAAGTTGTCGCTGCGCTCCCAGGTGTGCAGGTGGGGCAGGTCTTTGCGGCCCAGCACCTCGGCCCGAAGCGGAGTCAGTTCCAGTTCCTCTTCGGCCTCGGCCAGCACCTCGCTCATCTCGCCGGAGCCGCCCAGATACTGGTCAATGGCCTCGGCGGCCTTGCGGCCCTGGGCCACGCCGCCGATGATCGAGGCCGGACCGGTGACCACGTCGCCGCCGGCGAACACGCCGCCAGCCGCGGTGGCCAGGTCCTCGCCGGCCACGATGCGGCTGCCCTGGCTGTCCACGCCGCTGTCGGTGATGAAGTCCAGCACAGAACTCTGGCCGATGGCCAGGATCACGCTGTCCGCCCTCAGGGTGGTGGTGATGCCTTCGTCATAAGCCGGATTGAAGACGCCCTCGGCGTCAAAGACCTGGGTGCAGGCCTTGAAGGCCACGCCCTCGGCCGCACCCTCGCCGATCACTTCTTTGGGTCCCCAGGAATTGTTGATCACCACACCCTCGGCCTCGGCCAGGCTGATCTCCCAGGGATGGGCCGGCATCTCCTCGCGGCTCTCCAGGCAGAACAACTGCACGTCCGCAGCGCCCAGGCGCTTGGCGGTCAGGGCCACGTCCAGGGCCACGTTGCCGCCGCCCACCACCACGACCTTGTCGCCCAGGTCAAAGGATTTGCCCAGGGCCACATCCCTGAGGAATTCCCAGCCCCAGAGCACGCCGTCCTTATCCGAACCCTCCAGGGGGATGCGGGCCGAGGAGTTGGCGCCGCTGGCCAAAAACACCGCGTCGAAATCATTTTGCAAGTCAGCCAGGGACACGTCGCTGCCCACCACCACCGAGCCCTTGAACTCCACACCCTGCTCCAGGATGTCGTCCAGGTCGCGCTGCAGGCGGGCGTTGGGCAAACGGTAGCGGGGGATGCCGTAGCGCATCATGCCGCCCGGCTCGGGGAAGGCGTCCAACAAGG
>JANQFN010000522.1 GCA_028277825.1 Desulfarculaceae bacterium | reverse complement strand
CACCGCTATGGAATCGGAAAGATTCATGATCATGTCGAACTTGTGTTCCACCAGCAAGATGGTGCGCTTGCCCGAGTTCTTGATGCCTTCGATCAATTCCAAGATGGCCGGCACCTCTTCCAGGCTCATGCCTGCGGTGGGCTCGTCCAACAGGAGCACCTCCGGGTCCAGGGCCAACAAGATGGCGATCTCCAGCTTGCGCTGCTCGCCGTGGGTCAGGGTGGAGGCCTCGGCGTCCCAGCGCTCGGCCAGCAGCACCCGCTCCAAAAGCTGGTAGGCGCGGTCCTCCAGCTCCGGATAGGAGCGGTAATTGCGCCAGAAGATGAAGCTGACCCCGGCCTGGGATTGCAAGGCCAGGCGCACGTTTTCCAACACGGTCAGGTTGGGAAAGATGTTGGTCAGCTGGAAGGAGCGCCCGATTCCCAGGTGGGTGCGCTGGGACGCGCCCAGGGAGGTGATGTCTTCGCCCTTGAATAATATGCGTCCGCTGCTGGCCCGGTACTGCCCGCTGAGCAGGTTGAACAGGGTGGTCTTGCCCGCCCCGTTGGGACCGATGATGGACTTCAAGGTGAACGGCTCCACCGCCAGGCTCACCTGGTTTACGGCCACGTTGCCGCCGAAGCGGATGGTCAGCTCCCGGCTTTCGATCAGGGGTTGGGCCAAGGCGCAAGCTCCCGGTAAGAGGGCGCGGCGGGTGCGTCTGATAGCGCCCGCCGCGCCGCGGTTGTCAGCTTATCGCTTGTTGCGGATCGGAATCTTCATTTCCTTCCAGGTGATCTCCCGGGTGAGTTGGGGGATGGCCCAGGGCACCTTGGGGTCCACCACGATCTTGAAGGCGAACATGGATTGCAGGGCCTGGTGATCCTCGGGACGGAAGACCATCTCGCCCTTGGGGGTCATGAAGTGCAGGCCCTCCATGGCCTTGATCAGCTTTTCGGTGTCGGTGCTGCCCGCCTTGTTGATGGCGGTGACCACGGCCATGGCCGCGGAGAAGCCGCCGCAGGTGAAGAAGTCCGGCGGAGCGCCGTTGAAGCGCTTTTTGTGTTCTTTGACCAGCCAGTCGTTGATCTCGTTCTTGGGGTTCTCATAGTAGTAGTAGCCGGCGCCCTCCATGCCCTCCAGGGGCTTGTAGAGCTTCAGGGCGTCCAGGATGTTGCCGCCCGAGGTCAGATGGATGCCGTACTTCTTGGTGATCTGCATGCCCACCAGCTTGCCCAGGGGGTTGCCCTTGCCGGCCCAGATCACGAACAAATACTTCTTCTGGTTGGGGTACTTTTTCATGGCCGCGATGATGCGCTGGGCCGGGGCGGTGAAGTCCCGGGTTTTGATGGGCACGAATTCCTCGGCCACCACCTTGGCGCCCAGGGCCTCGGCGGCCTCCTTGTAGGCGGCCACGCCGTCGCGGCCAAAGGCGTAGTCCTGGGCCAGGGTGGCGATCACCACGCCGGGCTTGGCCACCGCCGCCGCGTTGCTGATGGCGTCCTGAGACGAATTGCGGCCGGTGCGGAAGATGTAGCGGTTCCAGGCCTTGCCGGTGATGGCGTCGGCCACGGCCGGCTCCACGATCAGGATCTTCTTGAACTCCTTGGCCACCGGCAGGCAGGCCAGGGCCACCGCCGAGGAGACCGGGCCCACGGCCAGGTCGCACTTGTCATCCTTGAAGGCCTCGGTCAAAAGCTGCTTGCCCTTGGCCGGTTTGAGATGGGTGTCCTTGACGATCACCACTATGGGCCGGCCCAGTAGTTTCATGCTGCCCTTGGTGCCGTATTCCAGGCCCATCTTGAAGCCGTTGAGGGCTTGCTTGGCGTAGGCCTCGTAAGGACCGGTGATGCCGGCCAGTTGGGCGATCTTGATGGGCTTGGCGGCCCAGGCCGGTGCCGCGGCCAAGGCCAAGGCCATGGCGACCAGTATCAGGATTTTCCCCGTTTTCCTGAAGCTCATGGTCTCTCTCCTTCCCTCCCCAGGCGTCTGCCTGGCGTTTTGGTTTGCCGCCGGCCTAGTTCGCCGCCCGGCAGTTTCCATATCTAGGTTTATTGCTCCCTCAATACGTTCTTCAACACCTTGCCCGCCGCGTTGCGGGGCAGGGCGTCGGTGAACACCACCTGCTTGGGTATTTTGTATTTGGCCAGACGGCCCTTGAGATGGGCGATGATTACTTCGGTGCCGGCCTCCTGCCCCTCCTTGAGCACCACCACTGCCCGGCCCACCTCGCCCCATTTGGCGTCCGGCACCCCGATGACGGCGGCCTCGGCCACCTGGGGCAGCTCGAAGATGGCGTTTTCCACCTCCGCCGGATAGACGTTTTCGCCACCGGAGATGAACATGTCCTTCTTGCGGTCCACGATGTACAGATCGCCGTCCGCGTCCATCCGGGCCAGGTCGCCGGAGTGGAACCAGCCACCGGACATGGCCTCGGCGGTGGCCCGGGGCCGGTTCCAGTAGCCAGCCATGATATTGGGCCCGCGCATGATCAACTCGCCCACCTCGCCCCTGGGCAGCTCTTGGCCCTGTTCGTCGGCGATCTTCACCTCCAGGTGAAACACCGGCTTGCCGATGGAACCGGCCTTGGCCAGCGCCAGTTCCCTGTCCAGGGTGGCGATGGAAGGCGCCGCCTCGCTCATGCCGAAGCCCTGCTGCAGGGTGATGCCGGCCTCAGAGTAGCTCTCCACCAGACTCACCGGCAGGGGCGCGCCGCCGCTCATCACCAGGCGCACCCGGTCCAAGCCGCTGGCCGCGAAACCGGGCTGTTGGGCCAGCATCAGGAATATGGCTGGCACCCCGAAGAACAGGGTGATGTCTTCGTCCTTGATCAGTTGAAGGGTTTGGGCCGGCTCAAAGCTCTTCTGGATGACCACGGTGCCGCCCACGTAGAGCATGGGCAGGGTGAACAGGCCGATGCCGCCGATGTGGAACATGGGCAACGCCAGCAAGTCGCGGTCGGCTGAAGTGAAATCCATGGCCAGCTGCAGATTCAGGGCGTTGTAGAAACTGGCCTGTTGGCTGAGCACCGCGCCCTTGGGCCGGCCGGTGGTGCCGGCGGTGTACATGATGATGTGCGGGCTGTCCGGGCCCACGTCGCCAACGACATTGGGCTCGTTATCTGCTTGGGCGGCTAAAAGCTCATCGTAGGCTAGGGCACCGTCCTGGGCCCGATCGCCCAGCACCAGCAGATGCTCGAAATCCATCTCCGCCTTGATGCCCCCGGCCAGCTCAGCCAGCTCCGGGTCGTAGATCAGGGCGCCGGTCTGGCTGTCGCCCAGGATGAAGGCCAGTTCGGCCGGAGCCAGGCGCCAATTCAGAGGCACCAGGATCAGGCCCAGCTTGGCCGCGGCCATGATCACTTCCACGTACTCCAGGCAGTTGTAGGCCAGCAGGCCGATGCGCTCGCCCGGCGCCAGGCCCAGGCCGGCCAGGGCCCGGGTCAGTTGGTTCACCCGCCGGTTGAGCTGCAAATAGCTCAGGCGGCGCGTCCCGTCCACCACCGCCTCTTTGTGCGGGGATAGCATCTCGCGTTTGGTCAGCCAGTATCTGATGCCGGGCAAGGGCGCGTCCTCCTAGGCGTAGAGTTTGGCCATGACCGTGGCCAGGTTCTCGGCGAAATTGCTTACGTGCATCATGCCTTCCTCGTCATCTGCGGCGTCGCGGGCCCCGCTGGCGCCGGCCATGCCCACGGTCCAATAGGTGGAGCCGGGCACGGTGATGCCGTTGATGAAAAACCAGAGCAGCAACTGTGAAAAGGCCAGGTTGTGGCCGGCGCGGCGGGCTACGGTGATGGGACCGCCCACTTTGTCTTTTAAGAACTTGTCGTTCCAGTGGGCCACGAAGGTGGCCCGGGCCAACAGGGACATCATCTGGGGCACCACCGAGGACAGATAAACCGGCGAGCCTAGGATGATGCCTTCGGCTGCCTCCATTTTGGCCAGGATGTCGGCGAAGTCGTCGTCGTCCTGGGCGCAGCGGGCCTCTTCCACGCACTTGTAGCAGCCCACACAGGGGTGGATGGTCTTGCCTTTGAGTGACAGCAGTTCGGTCTCCAGGCCCCGTTTTTCCAGCACCGCCAGGGCGGTCTTGACGTATTGCAGGGTGTTGGAGTCCGGCCGCAGGCTGCCGGCGATGCCCAGAACCTTCATCTACGCCTCCTCATCCCAGAAACCCTCGGGCAGCCTGGCCGTGGTCGTGAGCGTCCCGTCCTTCAGTTGCTCACGCATCAGTTCCACGAAAAAGCGGTGCTCAAAGCATTGGCCAAACTCCTGGCTTTCAAAGAGCTGTCCCTCCTCCAGGCTGGTGCGCTGGCTTGCCTTGACCGCCGTCTTGGCGTGGGACAGGGCATGCTGAGGTTGGCGCAGCACCGAGGCCAGCAGTTCTTGGGCGGCCTCTTTTAGCTCCGCCAGGGGTACCGAGCGGTTGACCAGGCCCATCTCCGCGGCCTGGGGGCC
>JANQFN010000030.1 GCA_028277825.1 Desulfarculaceae bacterium | reverse complement strand
AAGGTGTAGCCGACAGGTCCAACTAGACCTTTCGGCCCATTGCTAAAGGGAGATATTGTTCCCCTCATTCCATGTCGCCAGTCATTGTCGGACAACTCATATTCTGGCCCGATGATGATCATCATTCGGTTGATTCGCTCCCTGCCCGCCTGGATTTTGGCAAAGGGACATACTTGGACACACAGGCCGCAGTTTCCACCGAAGACGTGCTTGCCCAACAGAGACTTCCGCCGCTCTTTCATATACCCGTTGCACTGGGCGGTATTATAGATGTGATCCCTGGGTCGGTCAGGCTCTAAAACTCTAAGCAGGGCCCGGGTACCCAATTTGGGTAAAACCCATGAACAGCCAAACACAGATTAAGCTTTGCGGAAGCATGGACTTGTAAGAGATATTGCGGCCAATTGAGTTGGAGGCAACATCATGAAGCCATTAGTAATAACAGCCCAGTCCATCGGGGGACTCAAAGACCAAATCCAAGAAAAGGTTCCCCCGGGGGGAGGATACACCCTTGCCATAGTCTTCGCATCTGCCAACCATGATCTTAATCAACTTCTGCCTATACTCTCGGAAGCGTGCCTGGACGTTTTTGCCGCCAACAGCGGCGCGGAGATAGCAGGTGCCCAGGTGTTGGAAGAATCCATCACCATGATGTTGCTTGACATCGATAGAAGCGTTTACCAGGTCAAGCTTTTTGAACTGACAGATGGGGACTCCAGGCAAATGGGCCGGGCGGTCGCTTCATGGGCAACCGGGGTTTTCCCCAAACCGGCCATCATTGTAATTCCCGCGAGTTTTGAATTGGACGGCGACCTGCTAATAGAGGGCATCACTGAACAGGCGGGAGATCAGACAATGCTGTTCGGCGGCTTTGCTTCCTATGATGTGGCGACGCTGCCAAGAGGCACCGCCCCTCTGGTCAGCGATGCAAGACAGACCCTGGCCCAAGGCATGGTGGCGCTGGCTTTTGATTCCGAGAGTATTGAGATCAGAGGCATCGCGGCAGCGGGATGGAAAGGTGTGGGCACCGTCAAGACCATCACCAAATCGACCGGAAACGTGGTTTTTGAAATCGATGGCCAGCCGGCCCATGATGTCATAAACCGCTACCTGGAAATAGGTGACGACGCTGATCTGGCCATAGAGTACCCTTTGTGCTGGATACGTGAGGACGGCACCACGGTGCTGCGCGGCGTAGTTGCCTTCAACCCGGACAAATCCATTGTTTACGCGGGAACGGTGCCCCAAGGCGCCAAAGTGCGCCTGGGATTTCCACCCGGCATGGAGGTGATCGATGAGGCGGTGAACCAGATGAAAACACTGCAGGAAAGCGGATCAAGCTTAGATGCGGTCATTCTGTTCTCCTGCCTGGCCAGATACACGGCGCTTGGGCCCTTGGTGGAGGACGAGGTGGAAGCGATTAACCGACTGTGGTCGAAGCCTCAGCTCGGTTTTTATACTTTTGGGGAGATCGGGCCCGGCTTGCAAGGGCACTGTGATTTCCACAACACTACCACCGTGGCGGTGCTCATCTCTCAAACGGCGTCCCAAGCCGGAGAAGGCTCATGAAAGACAACATCGCCGCGTTGCGGGAAATCATCGATCAATTGCTGAATAACCGAGATCAGGAACCAGGCAGGCAGGAACTTACCCAGCGCCTACAAAAAGAGTTGGACAAGACCAATTTCAGGCTGGACCGATCCTTCAGGCAAAGGCACTCACTTACGACCTTTTTGGCGCGAACGTCCGAAGATTTGGAAAAATCATCCGAGGTCATTAAGAAGATGTTTGGCCGCTACCTTTCCAACGAAGTAATGAACGCCTTGCTGGATGATCCAACAGCTTTGGACCTGGGCGGGGAACGGCGCATGGTCACCATCATGATGACCGATTTAAGGGGCTTCACCGCTCTTTCCGAACAGCTTAGCCCGGAAAAGGTGGTGACTATACTCAACAGCTATTTTGAGGTGATGGTGGATGTGATCCTAGAGTACGGTGGCACCATTAACGAGATCATCGGTGATGCACTGCTAGTGATTTTTGGAGCCCCCCAGGAGATGGAAGCGCCAGTCCAGTGCGCGGTAGCATGCGCCATTGAAATGCAAAACGCCATGGCTGAGGTGAACCAGGCCAACCGGCAGGCGGGACTGCCGGAACTGGAAATGGGAATTGGCCTCAATGAAACCGAAGTCGTGGTGGGGAATATCGGTTCGGCCAAGAGAAGTAAATATGCTGTCGTAGGAAGCGGTGTCAACATGACCAGCCGCATCGAGTCATATAGTGTGGGTGGCCAAATTCTGATCTCTGAATCGGTGCACCGCAGGATAGGCCATCTGCTGCGCATTGAAGACATGCGGGAAGTGATGCCAAAGGGTTCTGACACACCACTCAAGATTTATCAGGTCAGCGGCATTGCAGGAGAGCAAAACCTGGCTCTTACTAGCAACGAGAAAGACCTGATCTCGCTGAGAAGACCCATTCCGATTAGCTACCAGCATTTACAGGGCAAAAACGTAGATCAAGATCACGGCGAGGCCAACCTGACCAAGCTTTCAAAGCATGGCGCCTTCTTGAACGGCGCGTCCAACCTCGGGCCGTTAACAAATATCAAAATGAATCTTGTGGGTTTATCCGGCGGGCTTGTGGCAAAACATTTTTACGGCAAAGTGATGGAGGACCAAACCGGCCAGGCAGATGGGGCCCTGGTTAGGTTCACTTCCGTACCGCCTGAAGTTGATGCATATTTGGAAGCTCACCTGGGCTTGGCCGCCTCATAAAACTGATGGGGTTTGCGGTTTTGCTCTTCGTTGCTGTTCCATCACATTACTTTGAGCGCGTATTGCTAGGCCAATGCTGACTCGGAGACTCTTTCAGGAGGAAGAAAGGCACATTGCGGTTTCTAGCTTACCTCTGATTTCAAAAAAGCTGGGGGCGGAGACCAAGCCCGCCCCATGCCTTACAAACTTTTTTCTTATCTTAATCTTCGCCAGCCTCAATCGTACAAGTTCAGATGAGTCAATCCCGGCATCAGGAAAAAGGTGGACTGCTGCACCTTGTCGGCCCGCTCGGAAAAGGTCACCACTATCTTGTGTTCGCAGTCCACCCACTCCATGGCCTTGACCTTGGCCAACTCCACCAGGGGGTCCACTGAAAAGGCCAGCTTAACCTCGGGCAGCTCGCCGCTGCCGTCCACCCCCACCAGATCGATGCCTTCGCGGGTGGACAGCGGCGGCTTCCAGCCGGGCAGCGCGATCAAGCCCATCTGCTTGACCGCCGAAGAAAGCAGGCAGATCAAGGCGCCGCGTATGGCCGCCTCCTGGCGCATGGTCTGGGGTATGGCCTCGATCTCGGCGCGCATGGCCTCGGCCAGTTGAGCAAGTTCCTCGTTCACAGCGGCCTCCTTACTACAGCGGGGGTTTGTGCTACGCTACCTTAATGACCCGGTTCAAGTCAAAAAACTCGTCTCTGCTGTGGTCCCTGGGTTACACCTTGGCCGCCCTGGCCCTGTGCGCGGCCCTGGCCCTGGCCTGGTGGCAGGAGTCCCACCGGCCCTGGCAGGCCGAGGTGCGGGCAATCAACCTCGAGCGCGGCAAACGCCTGGCCAAGCGCCTGGTCAAGGCAGGCCTGTCCCCCCAGCGGGCCAACGCGCGGGCTGAGGCCGTGGCCAATGAACCGCCCCGGGTGATCGAGATCGTGCCCAGCGCCTTTGGCCGGCCCGAGCGCTGCCTCACCTGCCACCAGGGCATCGAGCAGATCAGCCCCTCTCATCCAGTGGAGGCGGTGGGCTGCGTGGTGTGCCACGGCGGCCAGGGTCTGGCCCTGACCAAGGCCGAGGCCCATAGGGGGCTCTTGGGACGCAACCCCTCTGATCTCAAGACCGCCCGCGCCTCTTGTGGCGGTGGCGGCCTGACCGCCAACCGCTGCCACGCGGGACGCGAAACCGCGGCGGCCAACATGGTGTACCGGGTGGAGCGTACCATCATGGCCACCATGACCGGGGTGCTCACCAGCCTGCGCCTGGCCTGGGGCGCCCAGCATGAGTTCCCGGCCCGCTTCGCCAGCGCCACCATTGACGACCCCCGTAGGCCCCAGCCCGCACCGCCCCACACCCTGGCCGGACTGCTCAAGGTCTCTGCCGCGCCCGGCGGCGTGGGCCAAGCCCAACTGGCTGATGAGCACTGGCGCAAGTTCTGCGCCCGTTGCCACCTGAACGCTGAGCGGGAGGCGGGCATGTCGGTGCACGGCAAGGGCTGCGCGGCCTGTCACGGCCGCCGGGTGGAAAGCGGCTTTTACCTGGGCCAGGACGCGGCCATACCCGATGATCAGCCCGGCCATGCTGCCTATCACCGATTTTACGAAACCCCACCGGAAGAGCAGTGCCGCCGCTGCCACAACCGCTCGGGCCGTTTGGCCTTGAATTTCCGCGGTCAGATGGAGGATGAAAACGGCCGGGTGCCCTGGCCCCAATGCCGGCCCCAATACGAGCTGTCCGGCCGTCGGGGCCTGCAGCAGCTCTTGCCCGACGTACACGCCCAAAAGGGCATGTCATGTATAGACTGCCACTCCTCGCGGGACATCATGGGCGACGGCCGCATCTACGGCCGCATGCGCTTTCAGAACGAGATGCGTTGCGCAACCTGCCACGGCGGCCCCCAGGGAGCACCCCGCAGCGGCCCGCCGGATGCGGCTGCCCAATACGAGGCAACCTATGGTCCCCTGAAAAAGGCCGAGCCGCTGAAGGCCACTGACCGCCTGCTCTTGAGCGCCAAGGGCCGGCCCCTGACCAATCTGCGCCTGGGCCCCAAGGGACCGGTGTTGTACTCCCGCTCCCAGCCGGGCAAGGTGCATGACATACCCCTGATAAACAACGACCCCCGCCACCAACACCCCGGGCACCAGCGCCTGACCTGCCAGGCCTGCCATTCCCGCTGGGCTCCACAGTGTTTTGGCTGCCATGATTATAAAAAGGCCAAGGGCAGCCTGTGGGACTATGCCCTGGGCAAGCGCACGCCGGGGCGCTGGCAGGAGAGCCGCGATCTGTACC
>JANQFN010000624.1 GCA_028277825.1 Desulfarculaceae bacterium | reverse complement strand
CCATTGCAAGCGGGCCTGGGTCTTGGGGGTGTCGATCTGGGCACGCCGCTTTTGGGGCCAGCGCTTGGCCAACCGTTTTTGAGCGGCCGGGGTGTCCAGCACCGCCTGGGAGGCCAGGACGTTGACCGCCAGAGCCTTACCGGTGTAAGCGCCCAGCCGGGTCTCCACCAAGAGGATGGCTACCACCACGCTGGCCGGCACCTTGGTCTGTTTTTGGACTTGGGCCAGGGTCTGGGCATGCTTTTTCATGAAGCGGCGGCCTTTTTGCACGCTTTGTTTGCTAAGAAACTGCTGGTAGTTCAACTTGCTCTCAGGCACCGAAAGCATGCGGGCCATGAGCGAGGCCTCGAACTTCAGGCGGGGAGAGTTCAGCAGACTGTCCACCTCCCCGGCGCTGAAACCCTGCTCTATGAGATCGGTGCGCAGGGGATGGAACAGGCCGTTGGCACCGAGCACCGCCGCGGCCGGTCCCAGCAGGAACAGCAAAGCGGCCAGGCAAATGATGAGCTTGGCGGCGGGGAGGGCTTTGCAGGTTGCCCTGCTTCTGTTAGGCTGGATGCGCGTCAAGATTGCCCAGAGCAAGGTCGTTCACCTTTCGCCAAGAGAGTTGATTTTTGGACCGGGTCATCGATTTTCCCGGCAACGGGGGCCGGGAGCATGTCATCAGCGACGAGCCCATGCGCCTGCGTTGGGGCGCCTGGCGTATAGGCCGCATCATCCAGGTGCACGTAGGCGCGGCCGCGATCTTTGAGGACTACCGCTCCGAGTGCCTGGAAAAGGGTGAAGACCCCTCGGGCCAGATGCCGCCCCATTTTAACCTGGAGGGCGGCCTGCAGGACACCGCCTTGGCCCTTTTGCGCCACCGTAGCGATCAGGAGGCCCAACAGGAGGTCTGCTATTTGGCCTCGCTGCTGGAGGCCCTGCTCAACGTGCCCTCGGCGGTGTTGCGCAGCGACCTGATCCGCCGGGTCTACCAGGAGGTGGACCGGCTTTCCAGCGAGCTGGCTTTCCGCTGGCGCGGCGGCGAGGGCCGCTTCATCCTGCCCTGCAACACCGACGCCCGCGACGCGCGCCGTTTTGAGCGCCAGGTGGCCCCGCTGACCAGCCTGGCCGAGTTTTTCGGGACCGTCCGGACCCTTTCCCAGGAGCGTTACCTGGAACTCTCGCGGGAATATGTATTCTACTTCCCGCCCAAGCTGCGCCACGTGGTGGACCGCTAAAAACCGCGCCAAACCGGTTTCTGTAAAAGCATCGGGTTTTGGCGTGGGTCACCGGCCGTGGCCAACAGCCAGGCCCGGGCCCCGCTAAAGATGCCGCCCAATTCTTGGGCCAGGCCCAGCGCTCGGGCGGCCCGGCTGGTGGCTGCCTGAAACACGGTCCCAGGCGCCACGCCGGCATCCAGCCAAGCGGCCATTTCCTCGAACGCGGCCGAGCCGTGATCCAGGCCATAGGCCCCGGCGTCGCTGCCCAATAGAAGCTTGACCCCCAATTCTTCGCCCCGCTTGATCTGCGCCGCCTGCTGCCGGGCGATTTCCCTCAGCCGTTGGCGGGTGGCGTCATCGTAGCGCCCCTCCGGGTCTCGGGCATGGGAGAGCACCGGCGCCAGGGTGGGCGACCAGTACACGCCCAGCTTTGCCATGGCCTCCAGGAGGTCACGGTCCAGAAAAAAACCATGCTCAATACAATCCACGCCGCAGGCCAGGGCCGCTTGCACCGTGGCCTGGCCGCTGGCGTGCGCCGCCACCAAAAGCCCGGCGTCGTGGGCCTTTTTGACAGCGGTCCGCATCTCATCCTGGCTGATGACCATGGGGTGTTGCACTTGGCCGGGGCGTTCAAAGTCCAGCAACCCGCTGGCAAACAGCTTGATAACCTTGGCCCCGGCAGACACCCGCTGAATCGCGGCATCTGCGAAATCCCGGGGTCCGCTGAGTTTTTCAGCCAGCCAGGATGAGCCTTCGCCAGCCGCGCCCAGGCCGGGGCCAGAGGCGACCACCAACGGCGTTTGGCCCGCCTTGCTCCCCGGCATATCCAACTTGGGATCATGGCCCAGGTCGCGCACCGCGGCCAGGCCGGCCTTGCGGCTGGCCTCCAGGTTGTCCGCCACAGTGCCGCCCAGGTGCAGATGCACGTGAGCATCCAGCGGCGCCGGTGCCAGCCACAAGCCGGGCAACTCCCGGCGGGGGGCGCCGGCGGCCAGGGCCTCGGAGCCCAAGGCAGTCACCCTGCCCCCCTGGATCAGAACGGCGGCTTCGTCACGGCCTTGCCGGTCCGCACCGGCCAGGCCCTGGGCCAGCAGGCACAAGGGCCCCTGAATGGCGGATTGATCCAAAAAACCTAGCCCGCCAGGCGCTCAACCAGGGCGGCGAACTGGGCCCCGTAGCGCTGGCACTCCTCCAGGACCCGCTCATCGGGCTCGCCTATGGCCAACGGCCCCAAATGCCCGCCCTTGCGCAGGCCCTGGGCCACCATGCCGTGAATCAACAGTCCGGCCAACAGCGACATCAGGGCCAACTCTCCGCAGCCGCCCACGCCGCCGGTGGATACGAACACGCCGGCCGGCTTGCCCTCCAGCTCACCCTTGCCGAACAACTGGATGGACTCATCCATATAGGACTTGATCTGGGCGGCCACGTTGCCGAAATAGCAAGGCGAGCCCATGAGCACGCCGTCGGCCTGGCGCAGGTCATCCAGGCTGGCCTCGGTAACTTTTTTCAAATCCACCTGGCAACCGGCGGCCTCCACGCTGGCGGCCAGAGCCTCGGCCATCTTGCGCGTGTTGCCTCCGTGGGAGAAGTAGACGATCAGAACCTTGGACATTGCTGACTCCCAAAAAGAATAAGAGTTGTTAAAAGGAAAAATTCGTTTTGCTCTTCGGGCGGATTAAATGCACCCGGCTCGCCCCTTGAACGCGCCGCTGAGTTTTTGGCGCTGTTTACAAAATCGGCGCTACGCCCTGCCTCAAAAGTCACTGTCTTTTTTGACCCATAACAGAGGACCGTCTGACCCGGAGCGGGAGAGCCGGCTTTTATTATCAAGATGGGCGCAATGTTGTTTTTCTCTACTTCCCAACCTCTTCTAATTCTTCCACCAAATGGTCGCTCTTGGGATCATAGGCCGGATGGCACACGCAAAGAAAGACCAGGGTTTGGTTGCCCGTGTTCTCCAGCCACTGCTCAACTCCCGGCGGCAAATACACGCAGCTTTCCGGGGAAACCTCCTGGCTTTCTTGGCCCGCGTGCATAACTCCCCGACCGGAGAGCACGTAATAGATCTCCAGAAAATCCAGGGTGTGCGGGCTGGTGGCCTGCCCCGGTTCCAGGCTGGCCCGGGCCAAACTGACTCCGGGAGCAGTGCCGTCGTTGTGAGGATGAATGACCTCGGCCAAATGGCAGCCGTCACTGGCCGTGAATCTGGGCAAGGAGGCGGCCCGCTTGTGGAGCATGGGCCTCAAGCCTCTTTCAGGGATTTGTCGCTGGTATCCCCCAGCACCATGGTATCGGTGCCCTGCTCCAAGGACTTGTCGCTGGTATCCCCCAGCACCATGGTGTCGGTGCCTTGCTCCAGGGATTTGTCACTGGTGTCCCCCAACACCAGAGTGTCGGTGTCCTGCTCCAGGGAATTGGCGCTGGTGTCCCCCAGCACCAGGGTGTTGGTGTCCTGCTCCAAGGAAGTCCGTTCGGCCTCGGCCGGTCTGGGCAAGGCGTCCTGGCTGGTCACCTGAACTTGGCCTTCCACGATACCGCCCAGTTCAATGGACAACGAGCGGCAGGTGAGCGAGCCCTTGACCCAACCGCTGGCCTTGACGATCACGCGGTCGCCGGCCACGTTGCCTTGCACGCCGCCCTCCACCACCAGGGTGTCCTGGCTGAAAAGGTCGCCGCGCAAAAAGGTTCCTGCGGCCAGTATGGTCAGCGGGTTGGATTTCAAGGTCAGCTCCTGGGGGGCTCATCGCCCCCGGGGTTTTCTCTGTTTGATGGTTACGTCCACTTTGCGCACCATGACCAGCCCGCCGGCGCGGTCATAAACCACGAACTCCAACTGCTCCAGGTACTTGTCGGCTATGGCGAAGCGGGCCTTTAGGGTGCGGTAGCGCCTGACCGCGAAGGCCTTGCCGCGCCTATAGTTTTCCGGACGGCCCAGGGGGCTCAGCCGGGCCGGCGGCCAGGCCTCGACCCAAGGCGCGCCCTTGCGGGTTCCGCGCAAGACCACGGTGACGTAACCCTCGGCCTGGCCCCGGCCGTTGTTTTTGTTGGCCACCTCGAAGCGCACGGTGAGGCCCCCGCCGCTTTTATTCTGGCGCACGTTGCGGATGGAAACCCAA